>NZ_DCNR01000117.1:16853-22353 GCF_002322065.1 Dermacoccus sp. UBA1591
CAGCCCGCGTCCTCCTCCAACGACGTCGTCCGACGCGCGTCGAGCCACGAGCGGGTGTTCGTCCGGGGCAGGCCCCCCGCACCCGAGGCGACGCGGTCGAGGGCATCGAGGACGAGCAGCAGACCCGCACCCCCGGCGTCGACGACGCGCGAACGAACGAGCGCCTCCAACTGTGCGGGCGTCGCGTCCAACGCCTCCTGCGCAGCCTGGTGTGCCGCCCGCGCCACCTCGGCGGCATCGGCCTCGCGTCCTGCGCCCGCGGCCTCGTCGACGCATCGACGGGCGGCGAGGGCCGCGGCCTGCGCGACCGACAGGATCGTGCCCTCCACCGGTTCGCCCACCGCGCCGCGGGCGCAGGCCGAGGCGGACCCGAGCGCCTCCGCGAGGCCCGGACCGTCGAGGCCGACCTCGAGGACGGCGGGATCGGCCAGCAGCACGCGGACGAAACCGCGCACGTATTCGGAGAGGATGACGCCGGAGTTGCCCTGCGCCGCCCGCGTCATGCCGGTGACGAACGCCTTGGTGCGCCCACGCGGCGCGTCGTCCGAACCGGTCTGTGAGAGTGCGACGAAGCCCGCTTCGAGGCTGGCGCGCATGTTGGTGCCGGTGTCGCCGTCGGGCACGGGAAAGACGTTGAGCGCGTTGAGCGTCGACTCCGCCGACGACAGTTCGACGCGTGCGGAGACGAGGGCGCGGGCAAGGTCACGCGCACTCAGGCATTGCGTCATGCACCCTCCTGCCTCTCGCTCCGGCGACCGCCGCGGGCGTCTCCCGCGAGACGTGAATCGTCATCGCGGCATGTCACGAGTACCTTGGCACACGGGTCTGACAACCTCGGCAGGACGGGGTGAAAAGCCGTCCGCGCCACTCGGGCGGACGCCCCACGCACGGCGAACCGGCGACGCTCGGGCGGCTCCCCATGCGGCGCGCCGCGCTCGACCGGCCGGCCTCCAAGCACCCGACCGCGGCGCCGTTTTGATCCCACCCGCTGCCTCCGGCTATGCTGTGCAGGTTGCCCCCATGACATCACGCGCATCATCTCGACGCTGCGGATCGATGGGGGCGAGCGAGACCGTCAGGTCTTGCGCGAAGCAACCGAAGGGCATCCGCCCGAACACATCGACTTCAGGAGAAACCGTGGCTGCCACCTGCGACGTCTGCGGCAAGGGACCGGGCTTCGGTCACAACATCTCGCACTCCAACCGCCGCACGAAGCGTCGTTGGAACCCGAACATCCAGCGCGTTCGCGCCCTGGTCGGCGAGGCTGGCGTGACCCCGAAGCGTCTCAACGTCTGCACCTCCTGCCTCAAGGCAGGCAAGGTCAAGCGCTGATCTCGGCACTTGTTCGAAAAACCCGGCTTCGGCCGGGTTTTTTGTTGCCTGCTCGACGCCCGCGAATCGACGAATCCCCGGCCTCCTCGAAGGAGACCGGGGATTCGTCGAACCAGGCCACGCGGAAGCGCTCAGACCCCCGCGCGAGGCGTTCAGTGCGCGGTGGGCTTGCCCTGACGCTCGGCGGCGGCCTTGTCGGCCTCCAGCTCGCGCTCGTCGACGACGATGGGGCGCGTCACGGCCCACGCGATGAGCGCGGCGCCGATGACGATGAGGCCGATGCCCGTCCACAGGTTGAGGTTGACGCCGTCGGCCTTCGCCTTGTCGGCGGTGCTCGTCGTGAAGCTCGTGACGAGCAGGATGAGGCCGTAGAGCGCCATCAGCAGCCCGATGATGTTGCGGATGTCGAACAGGCCGGCGCCGTGACGGGCCGAGTTGCCGGCCTTGGTCGTCGTCACCTCGTCCGCGCCGTCACGCCCGGTGTGCACGGCGTCGTCACGCCCGCGCGGGGCGTCGTGCGCGTCGTTGATCGGTGTACTCATGATCGATGCCCCTTAGTGGAAGACGACGTTGAGGATGATGACGAGCAGCAGCGACAGGCCCGCGAGCTTCGTCGGCGACTTGAAGAACGACGTGTTCGTGTCTTCCTCGAAGTCCTCCTTCGGCGTCTCGCTGTAGACGAGACCGCGCAGGCTCTCCGCCGGTTTCGGCTGCGTCATGAGACTGACGATGACGCTTACGACGATGTCGACGACGAACGCCGTACCGGCCGCGACGAACGACGCGCCCTGACCACCGATGTGGATGACGTCCTGCGACAGATCGCCGAGCGCGTTCTCCGACAGGATGGCGACGACGAGCGCGCCGACCGTACCGGAGACGAGGCCGGCCCAGCCGGCCGTCGGCGTCATGCGCTTCCAGAACATGCCGAGGATGAACGTCGCGAACAGCGGCGCGTTGAAGAAGCCGAACAGCGTCTGCAGGTAGTCCATCGCGTTCGAGTAGCTTCGCGCCAGGAGGGACGTGCCGATCGCGATGATCGTCGCGACGACTGTCATGATGCGGCCGATCTTGATGTAGTACGCGTCGTCACGATCCTTGACGACGTACTCCTGCCAGATGTCGTAGCTGAACACCGTGTTGAACGCCGAGATGTTCGCGGCCATGCCGGCCATGAACGCGGCGAGCATGCCCGCGATGGCCACACCGAGAAGACCGTTCGGCAGCAGGTCGCTCATGAGGTACAGCAGGGAGTTGTTGTAGTCCGGGTTGCCGCCGCTGGCCTTCGCCTTCGCGATCTCCGGCACGAGCGCGCCGGCGATGATGCCCGGGATGATGATGATGAACGGGATGAACATCTTCGGGAACGTGCCGATGATCGGCGCGCGACGCGCGGAGTTCATGTCCTTCGAGGCCATGACGCGCTGCACCTCGACGAAGTTCGTCGTCCAGTAACCGAACGACAGCACGAAGCCGAGACCGAAGACGATGCCGATGACGGACCACACCGAATCGGTGAAGCCGGTCAGCGAGTTGCCCGGCCACGACGACAGCTCGCCGTCCGTGCCCGCGGCCTTCATCTTGGCCTGCAGCCCGTCCCAACCGCCGACCTTGTGCAGGGCGGCGAGCGTCAACGGCAGCAGCGCCGCCACGATGACGAAGAACTGCAGCACCTCGTTGTAGATCGCGGCCGAGAGGCCACCGAGGGTGATGTAGCTGAGGACGATGACAGCGGCGACGATCGTCGAGACCGTCATGTCCCAGCCGAGCAGCATGTTGACGATCTTGGCGAGCAGGAACAGGTTGACGCCGGCGATGAGCACCTGCGCGAGCGCGAACGAGATCGCGTTGACGAGGTGGGCGCCCGTGCCGAAGCGACGCTTCATGAACTCAGGCACCGAGCGCACGCCCGAGCCATAGTAGAACGGCATCATGACGATGGCGAGGAACAACATCGCCGGGATCGCGCCGATCCAGTAGTAGTGGAACGTTGGCATGCCCATCTTGGCGCCCGACGCGGACATGCCCATGATCTCCACCGCACCGAGGTTCGCGGAGATGAAGGCGAGGCCGGTGACCCAGGCGGGCAGGGATCGGCCGGACATGAAGAAGTCGATGCTGGAGCTCACCTGTCGGCGGGCCAACAGGCCGATGCCGAGCACGAACACGAAGTACAACGCGATGAGCACGTAGTCGACCGGCCCTGCGTCGAGGCGCAGAGCTGAGGAATCCATAGGCAGCAAGGCTGGCTCCCGGACAGTCGTGGAGGAAAGTGACCCCCGACGGTAACGCCAGACTCGCACCGCGCGCCATGGTGAAGGGGCTCACACTCGGAATCGAGACCCGTTTGCAATGTTCGGCGCCGCGCCCGGGTGGCGTCTCGCGGCTACGGCACGCGCGCTGCGCCGGCGCTGAGGTGCTGGAGCGGCATGGGGCCCTCGACCCGGACGGCCGGCGCACGGCGCCCGCGTGACGAGCCAACGCCGTCAGTCGGACGACGGGGGGCGCGCCCGTTCGTAGTGCGACCAGCCGCGTTCGACGACGTCGACGCTGTCGAGCGTCACCGCGGCCCGCCGGCCGGACGTGCTTGCTGCGGGTGCGACGACGCGACCGATGACGTGCCAGCCCGGCGGCACCGCGTCGGCGTCGCAGGTGCCGAGCAGCGCGTGCTCCTCGCCGCTCGCGAGGACGCAGTCGAGCGCTCGATTCCCCAGCAGCGGCCGCAGCGGCGCCGCCATGCGTTCCAGCGCGGCGCGATCGAGTTCGATGCCGACGCCGGACGCCGCGGCCAGACGCGCCGCGTCCCGCCCCAACCCGTCGGAGACGTCCATCGCGACGCCGATCCCCGCGCTCACGGCCTCGTCGCCTGCATAACGCGGCCGGGGTGCGCGATGGAACGTCACACACTCGCGTGCGACGGCTTCGGCCGCCCCGTTCGCGGCTGCGGGGGGCCCTGCACCCACGGCTGCGCGGGACGCGGCCTCGCCGTCTGTGGGGGGCGCTTGGCGATCGTCTGCGCATGTGCGGAGCGCTTGGTTCGCGTCTGCGTCTGCGTAGGGAAATTCGTCAGCGACGGACGGGCCGGGATCACGACGGGCCGTCGCCCCCGCATCTCGTGGCGGCCAGGCCACCTCGCCGCTGAGAACGAGCAGACCGGCTTGCGAGCGTCCCAGCCGGTCGGAGACCACGACCACCTGGCCGGGCCGGGCGGCGGAGCGTGTCAGCGCCGGCGCGCCGGGGGCGAGTTCGCCGAGCGCGGTGACGGTGATGACGGCGGTGCCTGCGGGCGCGCCCGACAGGTCGCCGCCGAGGGATCCGCAACCCGCGCGACGCAGTTCGTCAGCCATGCCGTCGGTGAGCTCGACGAGCCAGTCGACACGCGTGCGCTCCTCCGTCGCGAGCGCCACGACGACGCCGGTGGGCCGCGCGCCCATCGCGACGACGTCGGCGAGGTTCTGGGCGATCACCTTGACCCCGACGTCGTGGGCGCTCGACCAGTCGTCGCGCCAGTCGAGATCGAGCACCATCGAGTCGGTCGTGACGACGGTACGGCCCGTCGCGAGGGGCAGGACGGCCGCGTCGTCACCGGGCCCGATCTCGGCGTCGGCCGCCGCGAGGTGGGGGGTGATCGCCGCGAGCACGCAGGCCTCCCCGACGTCGGCGACGGTCGCCGCGTCGCCGCCGACCCGCGGTGTCCAGGTCGGTCTGAGCCACGAGGGGGTCGCGAGGTCGGTCACCACGCCATTCAATCAGCCGCTGCATCCTGACGACGGCGCGAGCACCCCGCGCAGCACATGGAGATCTTCGAAGCTGAAACCGGCTCTTCACAGATGAGGGTGTAGCGCGTAGTCAAGGATCGAACGGCGTGGCGCTGCCCGGGTAGGCGTCGAGGCCTTCCGATGATGGAAGTTCTCACACTGCCCATCTGGAAGACCTCGACGTGCCTGACGCTACCTTCACCGACCCTGACCTGACCATGTTCTGCCGCTTGAATGAGCTCGGCCTTGAGGCCACCGGTCAGCGCCTCGAGCCCGCCGGTGCGGTCCTGGCCTGTCGAGTCGTCGAACCCGACCGCTGGTGCCGACGCTGTGGCTGTGAAGGAACCGCGCGCGGCACGGTTGTCCGCCGGCTGGCCCACGAGCCGTTGGGGTGGCGTCCGACGACGTTG
>NZ_DCNR01000117.1:22564-23071 GCF_002322065.1 Dermacoccus sp. UBA1591
GATCATCGACCTGACCCCGATCCGCGACCGCAGCGGCCCAGCACGACTGCTGGACATGGTCGAGGGCCGCTCCAAGCGAGTCTTCAAGGAGTGGCTCGCCGCTCGCCCTCAGGCATGGCGTGAGGCCATCGAAGTCGTCGCGATGGATGGCTTCACCGGGTTCAAGAGCGCCACCGCCGAGGAACTGCCCGACGCGGCTGCGGTGATGGATCCCTTCCACGTCGTGCGCCTTGCCGGTGATGCCCTCGACCAGTGCCGACGCCGAGTCCAGCAGGAACTGCACGGGCACCGCGGCCGCAAAGACGACCCGCTCTACCGTGCGCGTAGAACGTTGCACACCGGCGCGGGCCTGCTCACCGACAAGCAGCAGACCCGCCTGCAGGAGCTGTTCGTGCTCGAGGAGCACGTGCCCGTCGAGGCGACCTGGGGGATCTACCAGCGGATGATCGCGGCCTACCGCGAGAAGGACCGATCCCTCGGCCGCGCGGCGATGGAGGCGCTCATCGA
>NZ_DCNR01000095.1:0-2287 GCF_002322065.1 Dermacoccus sp. UBA1591
GCCGGCACGAGGTCGGCGTTCTCCCCGCCGTCGCTCCAGCGCAGAACCTCGCCGGTGCCCGTCACCATCTCGCCGCCGACGACGGCGCCACCGAACCCGGTCCAGCCGAGCCCTGTGCCATGCGTCGACGTCGAGACCGCCCCCGCGATCGTCTGACGGTCGATGTCGCCCATGTTGGGCAGCGCGAGCCCGTGTTCGGCGAGCCGCTCGACGAGGTCGTACAGGTGCGTCCCCGCCTTGATGCGCACCCGGTTCGTCGCCTCGTCGACGACGATGCCGCTCAGCGCATCGAGACGCACCTGGACGTCGACGGGCTCCGCGATCGCCGTGAACGAGTGCCCTGCACCGACCGGTTTGACCCGCCCGCCCGACGCCGCGGCGCGCTGCACGAGCGCAACCACCTCGTCGCGTGATCGCGGCGTGACGACCTCGCGCGGCGTCGCCGTCACGTTGCCGGCCCAGTTGCTCCACTCAGCCAAAGTTCTGCCCTTCTCCCCGATAGGTCGCGACCTCGTCGACGAGGGCGCCGTTCTCGACGACGAGGATCGAGTCGAACCGCTCGCACATCTCCCCCGCCTTGGAGTGGCGGAACCACACGTGGTCACCGATGCTCAACCCGCGCGCGGACGCTCCGTGCAGCGGCGACTGCACCTCCCCCGCGCCCAGCTGGCCGTAGTACTTGAGCCCACGCGGATGCACGGGCACCGGCACCCGCGAGCGTGACGGCGGCCCGGAGCCGATGTAGCCGCCCGAATACGTGACGGCGGTCTGAGGGTCGGGTTTGCGCACGACGGGTGAGACGAACCAGCAGGCCGGTTTGGTGCGCAGCGCGCGGTAGCCGTCGAACAGGCGCGGCGCGAACAGACCGGAGCCGACGGCGATGTCGCCGAGCACGCCGTCACGCCCGCTGATGTGCGCCGATCCCGTGCCGCCTCCGTTGATGATCTCGAGGTCGGAGTACGCCCGCAGCGCGTCGACGACGGCGCGTCGGCGGCCCTCGATCTCGCGCATCGACGCCCACTTCATGAGGCGGTGACCGGGCGTCGAATCGGGCACGCCCGCGATCTGTGCCTCGTAGAACATGCAGCCGACGAGTTCGACGCCCGGCGTCCGCTCGATGCACTGCGCGAGGCTGACGGCGTCCTCGGGCGTACGCACGTCGGACCTGTGTGCTCCGGCGGTGAACGGACCGACCTTGAACGTCATGTCGACGTCCATGGCCAGGCGCAGCACGACCCCCGCCTCCGTGGCGACGCGCGCGATCATCGCGACGTGCTCGGGCGAGTCGACCATGAGCGTGACGGTGGCGCGTGCGTCCTCGTCGTCGGCGATGGCGCGCATCGCGACGGCGTCGGTGCTCGGGTAGGCGACGAGCACATCACGTAGCCCGTGAGACACGAGCCACCGCGCCTCGGCGACCGAATAGGCGAGCAGACCGCTGACGCCGTCGTGGCGCAGCGCCTCCTCGATGAGCGCGCGCACGCGGATCGACTTCGTCGCGATGCGCAGCGGCACGGGGGCCGCGACGTCGCGTAGCGCCGTCAGGTTGCGCGTGAACGCTGCGCGGTCGAGAACGCCCGTCGGCGCCCCGATCGGCCCCAACGGTGTGTCGAAGACGCTCACGCGGACACTCGGTCGGCGAACAGGCCGGCGAAGGCGTCGAGGACGGCGAGCGCCTTGTCGTCATCACCGTCGGCGAGCCAGGCGAGGGCGACGCCGTCCGTCATGGCGATGACCATGCGCTGGACGACCTCGGTCGGGATGCCGAGGTCGTTCGACCAGCGTGTCTGGAAGGTCTCGACGAAGTCGTGGACGATCGCGTAGTTCGTGGCGAAGATGCGGCGCGCGAGCTCGGGGCCCGAGTCTTCCTGACGCACGAGGTAGGCGACGAGTTCGTAGACGAGTCGCTGCCGGTCCGCCTGCGCACCACTGATCGACCAGTAGTGGCGGAACGCGGCGCGGATGGCGTCGACGGGCGAGACGTCGTCCGGCAACGGCAGTGACGCCGCCTCGATGTCGCGAGTCGCGATCGACTCGACCATGGCTTCGAGCAGCGCCTTCTTGCTGTCGAAGCAGTAGTGGACGGTGCCGAGCGAGACGCCCGCCTCCGTCGCGATACGGCGGACGGTCGTGTTGTCCAGACCGTCCCGCAGGGCGATCGCGACGGCCGCCCGGATGAGTTGCGCGCGTCGCGTTTCGATGTCTAGCCGAGGCATAACTGCGACTTTAACGCCCCCTCAACTGGACATGTGTCTTGCACCACATTCGACACCCAGATGGTCACCTG
>NZ_DCNR01000095.1:2547-3068 GCF_002322065.1 Dermacoccus sp. UBA1591
CCGTCACGCCGAACGCGTCGCGACGCTCAGCGGAACCTCCTTGAGCGCGTCCTGCACCTCGCCCTCGCCGAGTTCGTCGATGAGTGCGGCGGCTTCGCGCGCTGTCGTCAGCGTGTGCGCGCGGGCCTGCTCCATGGCGGGGTGCGCGCGCAGCAGCTCGAGGGCCTCGGCGTGCTCGGCGTCGTCCGTCAGTGGCCTCGCGAGCAGTGCCTTCAGGCGCGCGTCGGCGGGGTCGCTTGAGGCGTTGACATAGAACGTCGGCAGCGTCGCGACGCCCTCACGCAGGTCGGTGCCCGGGGTCTTGCCCGAAGTCTCGGCCTCGCTCGCGATGTCGAGGATGTCGTCGCTCAGCTGGAAGACGAGCCCGACGAGCTCGCCGTAGCGGCCCAGCACCTCGACGGTGCGCTCGTCGCAGCCGGAGAACATCGCCCCGTACTGCGCGGCGGCGGCGATGAGGACGCCCGTCTTGTCGGCGAGCACCTTGAGGTAGTACTCCATCGGGTCGGCGCCGTCGGGTGCCT
>NZ_DCNR01000095.1:3281-14278 GCF_002322065.1 Dermacoccus sp. UBA1591
GGGCCGAGGTGGGCGATGAGTTCGGAGGCCTTGCCGAAGAGCAGGTCGCCGATGAGGATGGCCGTCGAGTTGCCGTAGACCGCGTTGGCGCTCGGCACACCGCGGCGGATGTCGGCCTCGTCCATGACGTCGTCGTGGTACAGCGAGGCGAGGTGCGTCAGCTCGACGCCGGCCGCCGCGTCGACGACCTCGTCGCTGATGCCGGTGCCGAGCATCGAGGTGAGCAACGTCAGCATCGGGCGGAAACGCTTGCCGCCGGCGTCCACGAGGTGGTGGCTGGCCTCACGCACGAGCGGGCTGTCGTGGTCGACGATGACGTCGAGGCGTGCGTTGACGCGCTCCAACCCGTCGACGAGGCGGTCGCTCAGCTCCGCCGAGGCGTCCGGGACGATCGCGGACGCGACCGACTGGGCGCTCGGGGTGCGCGCGGATTCAGCACTCATGGTTCAACTCTTCCTGGGCCGTTCACGCGTTGGGCGCGAGGCGGGTCAGCACGGTGTACAGGCGATCGGTGGCGCTCTTGCCGCCCGGGTCGGCGAGGTTCGCCATCACCTTGACGATGATCTTCATCAGGTCCTCGCGCGGCAAACCGTACGTGACGGCGAGCTTCATGATCTGCGGATTACCGATCATCGTGGCGAAGTGGCGACCGAGCGTGAAGTAGCCGCCGAGGGCCTGCTTCATGACGTTGGGGTAGGTGGCGAGGATGCGTTCCCGGGCGACGTCGCCGCCGTTCTTCGCGGCGCCGAACGCGTCCGCGACGACGCTCGAACCGAGGCGCGCGGCCTCCATCGCGTACGCGATGCCCTCACCGTTGAACGGATTGACCATGCCGCCGGAGTCGCCGACGAGCATGAGGCCGTCGGCGTAGTGCGGGGTGCGGTTGAAGCCCATCGGCAGCGCCGCTCCGCGGATGTCGCCGACCATCGTCGCGTCGCCGAACGTCCACTCGGGCGGCATCGTCGCGACCCAGCGGCGCATGACCTCGCGGTAGTCGGTCTTGCCGAACGCCTTCGAGGTGTTGAGGATGCCGAGGCCGACGTTGCTCGTGCCGTCCCCGACGCCGAAGATCCACCCGTAGCCGGGCAGCAGGATCTTCTCGCCGCGCTCGTTCATCGACGGCAGTTCGAGCCAGCTCTCGAGGTAGTCGTCGTGCGTGCGCGGGCTCGTGTAATAGGCACGGACGGCGACGCCCATCGGCCGGTCCTCGCGCTTCTCGCGGCCGACGGCGAGCGCCAGGCGGCTCGAGTTGCCGTCGCAGGCGACGACGAGCGGGGCACGGTACGTCGCCTTCTCGCCGGTAGCACGCCCGTCCTCGCCGAGCAGCTTCGCCTCGACGCCGGCAACGCGGCCGTTCTCGACGATGGGCGCCGTGACGTTGACGCCCTGCAGCAACCGGGCGCCCTGGGCGACGGCGTGCTGGGCGAGGATGTCGTCGAAGTCCTGGCGCGTGCGCACGAGACCGTAGGCGGGGAAGGCTCCCTCGTCGGGCCAGTCGACCTGCAGACGCATGCCACGCCCGACGAGGCGCAGCCCCTTGTTGCGGATCCACCCCTCGCCCTCGGGCGTGGGGATGCCGAGCGCGTCGATCTCCTTGACGGCGCGCGGCGTCAACCCGTCACCACACACCTTCTCGCGCGGGAAACGGGTCTTCTCGAGCAGCAGGACCTCGAGGCCGGCCTGCGCGAGGTACGCGGCCATGGTCGACCCACCCGGGCCGGCACCGACGACGATGACGTCGGCGCTCTCGGTGGTTGCCTGGGGGCTAGTGCTGACGGCGTCGCTCACGCCGCGCCGCCCTTCTTCTTCGTCTGCTGGTTCTTCGGCGCATTCTTCGCCGCGGGCTTGACCGCGCGGTGCAGCGCGACGATGCCGCCGGTGAGGTTGCGCCACTCGACGTCGGCCCAGCCTGCCGTCTTGATCTGCTCGGCGAGCTCACGCTGCGCGGGCCAGCTCTGGATCGACTCGGCGAGGTAGACGTAGCTCTCCGGGTTCGAGCTGACGGCGCGCGCGACGGGCGGCAGCGCCTGCATGAGGTACTCGGTGTAGACGCGGCGGAACGGCCCGTTCGTCGGGTGGCTGAACTCGCAGATCAGCAGGCGCCCGCCGGGCTTCGTCACGCGCGCGAACTCGGCGAGCGCGCCCGTGACGTCGACGACGTTGCGCAGGCCGAAGCTCATCGTGACGGCGTCGAACGAGGCATCGGCGAACGGCAGCTTCGTCGCGTCGGCGGCGGTGAATCCGAGGTCGGCGCGGCGCTTCTTGCCCTCGCGCAGCATGCCGAGGCTGAAGTCGGCGGGCACGACGTGGGCGCCCGCGGCGTCGAAGGGCTCCGACGAGGTGCCCGTGCCTGCGGCGATGTCGAGCACGATCTCGCCCGGCTTGGGATCGAGCGCCGTCAGCACCTGCTTGCGCCAGCGACGGTCCTGGCCGAGGGAGAGCAGGTCGTTCATGATGTCGTAGCGCGCCGCGACGTCGTCGAACATGCGCGCGACATCGCTGGGTCGCTTGTCCAGGCCAGCACGATTCATGGGGCCATTCTCGCACTCGCGCGCGCGTGCCCTCGCGGCCACCTGAATGAGCAGGCGCGCGGGGCGTCATCACGCGTCGCTGACGGCGGCGCCTCGCGCCACCGAGCCCTCTGCGGCACGGGGTTAGGCTGGTGTCTCGTGAGCCTTTCCCCATCGCCCGCCGACGCCGCGCGCACGCCGCACCTGCGGGTGCGCACCCAGGAGCTCGCCGACCCGGGCGATCTCGTCTCGCTCGTTCCGGCGGGCCGCCCGGCCGAGGACGTCATGTCGTGGGTGCGCCGCGGTGAGGGTCTCGTCGCGTGGGGGCGCGCCGCGTCGATCGCGACGAGCGGTGACGAGCGATTCGCCGACGCCGAGTCGTGGTGGGATGCGCTCGTCGCGGCAGCCGACGTCGAGGACGAGGTCGCCCTGCCCGGCAGTGGACTCGTCGCGTTCGGCTCGTTCAGTTTCCGCAACTCCTCCGACGAGGGTTCGGCGCTCGTCGTGCCCGAGATGGTCGTCGGGCGCCGCGGCGGGCGAGCGTGGCTCACGACGATCAACCGCACGAGCGACCGCCTGCCCGACGTCACGCCGGCGCTGGCACCGACGGGCGTCGAGGCCCGTGACGGCGCGCTGACGCCCGCGCAGTGGCGCAGCGCCGTGAGCGACGCCATCGAGATGATCCGCACGGGGCGCATCGAGAAGGTCGTGCTCGCGCGTGACGAGATCCACGTCGCGGACGCCGACATCGACCCACGCTGGCTGCTGACGCGTCTGGCGGCGCGTTACCGCGACACGTGGGCGTTCGCCGTCGACGGTCTCGTCGGCGCGACGCCGGAGCTGCTCGTACGCTCGGAGAAGGGGCTCGTCACCTCACGCGTCCTCGCCGGGACGATCCGTCGCGCCGGGGCCGGCGCCTCCAGCGAGGAGCAGGATCTGGCGCTCGCCGCGAGCCTCGCGCGCAGTTCGAAGGACCTCGAGGAGCACGAGTACGCCGTCCGCTCCGTCGAGGCGGCGCTGCGGCCGCACTGCTCGTCGATGAACGTGCCCGACGCGCCGTTCGTGCTCAATCTGCCGAACGTGCTGCACCTGGCCACGGACGTCTCCGGCGCGCTCGCCGGGGGTGCGTCGTCGCTGACGCTCGCGGCGTCGCTGCACCCGTCGGCTGCGGTGTGCGGGACGCCGACGAACGAGGCAGCGCTCGTCATCGACGAGCTCGAACACATGGACCGCGGACGCTACGCCGGGCCCGTCGGCTGGATCGACGCCGCCGGCGACGGCGAGTGGGGCATCGCGCTGCGCAGCGGCCAGATCGACATCGAGAACCCCTGCCGCATCAGGCTGTTCGCCGGGTGCGGCATCGTCGCCGGGTCCGATCCGGTGAGCGAGGTCGCCGAATCCGTCGCCAAGCTCTCACCCATGCGCGAGGCGTTGCGCGACGACTGACGCGCGAGGAGGGCAGGTTTGGCGACGTCGCTCCGGTTCTTGTGCGCGTTCGGAGCTGCGATCCCGCCATGCCGACTTTCAGCCCTCACGGTGCGAGATGAGGGCCACAACCCTGCCATGCGGTACTTCAGCTCCGCGCGGGACGGCTGGTTCCACGCTCGGCGGCCGGGCGGTAGCGTCGATCAGATGAAGCGTCTTCTCGTCATCAGCCACGCACCGACCCTGGCCACGGTGTCCCTGCGCGATGCAGTGATCGCGGGGGCGAGCGACCCGGAGTTCTTCGACGGACTCGTCGAGGTCGTCCCGATCGAAGCGCTGGAGGCGACCGACCCGCGGGCCTACCTCGACGCCGATGCGTACTTGTTCGGCACACCGGTCAACTTCGGCTACCTCTCCGGCGCACTCAAGCACAGTTTCGACTCGACGTACGACGCGCTGCAGGGGCACGTCCGCAGGCGCCCGTTCAGCTACTGGGTGCACGGACGCAGCGACGCGACGGGCGCGCGCCGCGCTCTCGACGCCATCACGACGGGCCTCGAACTGCGCCTCGTCGCCGAGCCCTTCGAACGTCTCGGCGACGTGGGTGATGACGACCTCGCCGCTGCCCGCGAGTTCGGAGCCACCGTCGCGGCACACCTGTTGGACTGAGCATCCACCTCGCCGTCTCCGCTGGGCTGGTGAGCTCACACGCGTGACCATGCCGGCGCGGCGCCGGGCCACTCGATCGTGACGCGCGACAACCGGCCACCCGACATCAGGCAGCCCCGATCGCCCCGGAAGTACCCTCGGTGGGCGGTGCAACACATAGGGTGAGGTCGCGCTCATCGTGTGGTGAAGCGGAGCGGTCACACCGATGTCAGCGTTCCGCCCCCGGCAGGGGGAACCGAACCCCGCGCTCACCTGGACGGCCATTGCCGTCGCGTTGCGTACCGCCCTGGCCCTCGTCGCGGCCTTCGGCGGGCCGAAGGACGTGCGCCGCACCGATGGAGGCAACGTCGCCTTCGCGATCGGGGCCTGCGGCGCGTCCGAACCGAAGGCCTTCCCGAGCGGTGTCATCGCCAACACGGATCGGCACACGGCCCGAATCATCGCCATCACGCCGAGCGCTGGATCGTCGCGTGTCGACGTGCGCGATTTCGCCGTCATCGACGCGGGGCCTGCCGAAGGCAGCCTCGATCCCGAGACGCCCATGAGCGTCGGGTTTGCGTCACTTCCCGCCGTCGCGCACCGACAAGAAATCTTGCCCGGGCATCAGGCGATCATCGAGGTTCGCGTGACCTCGAATGGTCGCCCGTCCCACCTGACCGGCTACGACATCGAAGTGGCGAACGGCCCCGCCACGCACGTGGTGCATGACGAGGCTGACGTGACCTTCACCGGGGCCTGCTCGGCCCCCGCGTGAGGCGTGATTCAGACGACGCGGTTCAGACGGCGTGGTCCGTCGGCGTTCCCGGGTCGTTGCTGACGATGGTGCGCGTGGGGTCACCTTCGTCGATCGAACCAGCCTTGTCGGTCGCGTTCTGAGCCGTCTCTCCGGTCCTGTCGGACGCGCCGCTCAGGCGCGCCTTGAGCTGCTCTATGAAGTCGGACAGTGCCATGCTCGTCATCTCCTCATGTCGTCGTCTCGCGCATCATGCCCGGGCGCCCGCAACCTCGCGGGCGGCCGGGCAGCGCGATCAGTTCTCCTGCAGTTTGTCACCGTCGAGGCCGGAGTGCGGGACGTTGTCCTCGTCCACCGTGTCGGCCTCGCCGCCGGCGTCGGCGGTGTCGATGTTGGAGGCGTCCTGCTCGCTCAGACGCTCACCGTCGTTGTCGCCGTCCTCCGGCATCTCGAACACTGCGTCGGTCGCAACCGTCATGTCGTCTCTCCTTCATCGTGTAGCGCGCCACCATGTGGGCTGCGGCGCCCGGGCGGGCGTCGCCTCCTGCCACTCTTGCCGAGATGACGCGGGCGCGCACCATACCTGAGGGTGGGGCGCGTCAACGACGTTCGTAGCGCGCGTCCATCTCACCGGCGTCGGCGACGGCGTCGATGGCGGCCGCGAAAAGGTCGTGGCGGGCCTGACGCTCGAGGTGACGCTCGATGCGCACCTCGATGACGTTCAGCCCGGGCGCCGGGTCGCTGACGCGCTCGATGAGTTCGTCACGCGACCCGACGAGCGAATACCCGACACCGCGGGCCTCGCACACGAGCGCGAGGTCGGCGTTCGTCGGCGTGCCGAAGACGCGCTCGAAGTGCTCGGCGAGTTCGCTGCGCCCCTGCTCGAGCGTGCCGAAGATGCCGCCGCCGTCGTCGTTGATGACGACGATCGTCAGGTCGGGGCGCGGCTCGCCGGGGCCGATGAGCAGGCCGTTGCTGTCGTGCAGGAACGTCAGGTCGCCCATGAGTGCAAAACTCGGGCCGTCGTGCGACAGCGCGATGCCGACGGCGGTCGAGACCACCCCGTCGATGCCCGACAACCCGCGGTTCGCGACGGAGCAGACCCGACGCGCGATGCGCTGCGGGTTGCGACCGAGATCGAGGTCACGCGCCGTGTTCGACGACCCGATGAGCAGCGCCGACCCGGCCGGCACGTGCTGCACGAGCGTCGACGTCGCGGCCAGGCCAGACGGCCACGACCGCGCGACGAGCGGCCCGATGCGCTGCGCGAGACGCTGCCCTGCGATGCGCCAACTGCTCGACCACCGACGGTCCGCGCACGCCGCGACGAGTTCGTGCGAGCGCGCGATGGCGGCCCACTCGTGCACGCGCTGCACGACGTGCGACGGGTCGGCCCACGACGTCGAGGCCGTGATGACCTCGACGGTCACCTCGGGGTGACGCAGCAGCTTCGCGACGTCGCGCGAGAGCGTCATGCGTCCGGCGACGAGAACACGCTCGGGCAGGTGCTCGTCGAGCCAGTCATGGGCGGCGAGGATGAGCGAACCGTGCGGCATGGCGCGCCCGCGGTGGTAATCGCCGAACGGCTCGGCGATGACGGGCCAGCCCGCCGCGTCGGCGAGTTCGGCGACCTCGGCGGCCAGCTTCGGATCGGGCAGATCACCGAGCAGGACGAGCGTACGCGGCACCGGTGCGATGCCCGGGCCGGGCGCGACGGTGACCGTCGATGCCGGAGCACGCAACTGCATCCAGGGGCGCCCGCGATCCCGCCCCTCGAGGCTTTCGGGCCACACGGGTGCCGTCGCTGAGGGGGCGTCATCAGCCCGGGCGTCCTCATCGGACGTCGCGCTCGTATCCCTCGCCACGATCGCCCCCGCGCCCGCAACGGCTCCGGCCATCGCGAGGTCGGCGACGGCGGGCGTCAGCGGCTCGCGGAACGGCAGGTTGAGGTGCACCGGCCCGACGTCGCCCGTCGGCACGCCCGTCGCGTGGGCGAACGCGCGACCGACGACCGAGCGCCACACCGTGTTCTGCCCAGCGCGCTCGCTCGGCGTCGCGAACTCGTGAAACCACCGCGTCGCGGAGCCGAAGATCTTGACCTGGTCGGTCGTCTGGTTGGCGCCCGTGTCGCGCAGTTCTGCGGGGCGGTCGGCGCTCATGATGATGAGCGGCACCTGCGCGTGATGCGCTTCGAGGACAGCCGGGTGAAGGTTTGCGACGGCCGTGCCGCTCGTCGTGATGACGGGCACCGGGTTGCGCGAGATCTTCGCGAGACCGAGGGCGAGGAACCCGGCCGAACGTTCGTCGACGCGCACGTGCAGACGCAGCCGTCCAGCCTTGTCGGCCGCGGCCACCGCGTACGCGAGCGGCGCCGAACGCGAACCGGGCGAGAGCACCACGTCCTTGACGCCGAGCCGCACGAGTTCGTCGATGATCACGCTTGCCATGGCAGTCGAAGGATTCACGCTCACCATCTTGGCGCATGGCGCCGACAACCCCAACGACGCGCCCGTTCCCTACGCTGTGGGCGTGACGAACGACGAGCAGCCCACCCCTCCCAGCGGCACGCAATGGCACATCCGGGCATCCGGGTACGAGGCGACGATCGTCGAGGTCGGCGGCGGGTTGCGGGCGCTGCGCCACGACGGCGAGGACATCGTCCACGGATACGCCGAGGACACCATGGCCGACGCGGCCCGCGGGCACGTCCTCGCGCCGTGGCCGAACCGCATCGCAGGCGGGCGCTACGCGTTCGACGGCGACACGAACCTGCTGCCGCTGACCGAACCGGAGCACGCCAACGCCGCCCACGGGCTGGTGCGCTGGCAACCGTGGCAGCTCGTGGAGCACGCGACGCATCGCGTCACCGTCGGCGTCACGCTGCACCCGCAGCCGGGATGGGCGTGGACGGTGCGATTCGAGATGACGTACGTGCTCGGCCCCGACGGCCTGACGATCACGCCGCGCGCCACGAACCTCTCCGACACGCCATGCCCGTTCGGGTTCGGCATGCACCCCTATCTGACGGCAGGTGAGAGCTCACTCGACGACGTGACGCTGACCGCCCCCCTAGACGAAGCCCTGACCGTCGACGAGCGGCTCATCCCGGTGGGGCGTGAACCAGCCTCGATCGACTTCACCGAAAGCGCATCATTGCGCGGCGTCACCCTTGACACGTGCTTCACCGGTATCGGAGCCCGCCCGGGCAGCGGAATGCCCTCGCGGCCTGCTGACGCGGCGCCACGGGCTGACGGAGCCGCGGCGTCGAGCAACGACGCCGCACGCTGGGAGGTCAGCGTCAGCACGTCGTCCCGGGTGACGACGTTGTGGGCCGATGCGCGCGAGTTCGGCTACCTGCAGCTGTTCACGGGCGACGGGTTGCCGGAGCCGAAGAACCGACGCTCGGGCTTGGCCGTGGAGCCGATGACGTGCCCCGCCAATGCGTTCAACACGGGCGAGGGCCTCATGGTGCTGCACCCCGGCCGAACGTGGACGGCCTCCTTCGGCATCTCCTCACGCCACTGACCCCCCACGACCCCAACCCTCACAACGCCGGCCCCACCCGTCCCCATCCGCGATCCACATCGGCGATTCCTGTCCGCCTTCGCGATCCACGTCCGCATCCGCGATTCCTGTCCGCATGTGCGAATTTCGCTCATATTCCGCAGGCCGTCATACCGCGCACTCGAGCCCCCGCCCACCCAGCCGACGTCCATGGTGCGCTCTGCCGTCTCGTCACAGACGTCTTCACCGGACGTCGAGGTGCCCCCGGCCGCGCCGCCGACTACCGTGGTGCGGGTGCCCAGAGCCGCGCGCAGTTTTGCCGATGATCTGAGGGCCCGCAGCGACGACGAGCTCGCGGCCCTCCTGCTCGCGCGCCCCGACCTCTCGCGACCGGCGCCGGCGGACATCACTTCCCTCGCGGCTCGCGCCTCAACGCGCGCCAGCGTCCAGCGTGCGCTCGAACATCTCGACGGCGGCGCGCTGCGCCTCGTCGAAGCCCTCCTCGTCGTCGGTGCCGACGGCGCCGCGGCCGCGCTCGGCGCGTCGAAGAAGGCCGTCGAACAGGGGATCCGGGAGCTCTGGGCGAAGGCGCTCGTCTGGCGCGCTTCCGACGGCTGGCGAACGGCTCGCGCGGTCGGTGAGATCCTCACGCACCCAGCAGGATTGGGACGTTCGACCGCCGAGCTGGTGACACATCCGAGCACCCTCGCGCTCTCGCCCATGACCACCCCCGACGAGGTCGCCGACGCCGAAGCACGTCTCACCGATCGCGCGCGCGCCGTCATCGAGCAACTGCGCTGGGGCAGCGCCCGCGCCTCCTTCACGACGCCCGCCCTGCGCGCCGTCCGTGACGAACTCGTCCGAGCCGGGCTCATGGTCGCCCTCGACGGTGACGACGCCGTCATCCCGCGCGAGGTGGGCCTCGCCCTGCGCGGCGGCCGGCTGTCGCGCGAACCGTGGGCGCCGCCACAACCCGAGCCACGTCACGTCGACCAGGCCGACGCCGACACGGCTGCCGCCGGGGAGGTGCTCGATCTGCTGTGGCGACTCGACGATGTCGCCGCCGCCTGGGATGAGGAGGCGCCGCGCGTCCTGCGCACCGGTGGTCTGTCCGTCCGCGATCACCGTCGTCTCGCCGCGAGGCTCGATGCGTCGAGCGAACTGACCGCCTTCGTCCTCGAGATCGGCCACGCCGCAGGCCTGTTCGCCTCCGACGGAGAGATCGACGCGACGTGGCGACCGACCGATCTGTACGACGAATGGACGACCTGGAGCCCGGCGCGACGCTGGACGGCCCTCGCTCTGGCGTGGCGTGACACCGTCCGCGCCCCCGGCCTCGCGGGTCAGAGCGTCGACGGGACGCTCGTCAACGTCCTCGGCAAGGACGCCGCGTGGCCGCTCATGCGGGCCCGCCGCCGGGACGTGCTCGACGTCCTCGCCGCCCTCCCGGCGGGCAGCGCCCCCACGATCGACGACGTCGAAGCGCTGCTGCGTTGGCGCCGACCACTCCGCCTGCCTGCCGGGGCGCCCACCCACGCTGATGTCGTCCTGCGCGAAGCGGCATGGCTCGGCGTCCTCGGCCGGGGCGCGCTCACCAGCGCCGGGCGTGCGCTGCTCGCGGCCGACCCGTCGTCCGCCGCGGATGTCGAGGCCGTGACGACCGCCATGTCGACCGCGCTCCCGGAGCCGGTCGATCAGGTCATGCTCCAGGGCGACCTCACCGCCATCGCACCCGGCCCGCTGGCGGAAGAGGCCGCCACGTTCATGCGTCGCGCCGCCGACGTCGAATCCCGCGGTGGTGCAACGGTTTTCCGCTTCAGCGACGCGAGTCTGCGTCGCCTGCTCGACCACGGGGTCTCCTCGGCGGAGGCGCTCGAGTTGCTGCGTCGCCACAGCATGACGCCGATCCCGCAGGCTCTCGAATACCTGCTCGGCGACGTCGCGCGCCGCCACGGCCACGTGCGCGTCGGGTCGGTCAGTTCGTACGTGCGCAGCGATGACGAGGCCGCCCTCGACGCGCTCGTCGCCGACACGGGCCTCGCGTCGCTGCAGCTGCGCCGCATCGCACCCACCGTCTGCGTCTCCCCGACGCCTGCGGCGACGCTGCTCGACGTCCTGCGCGAGCATCGTCACGCGCCTGTCGCCGAGACCTCCGA
>NZ_DCNR01000096.1:0-19026 GCF_002322065.1 Dermacoccus sp. UBA1591
GAGCGCCTCGGCATGGCCCGTTCCACACCGGCACGCGACGCGGCTGCCCCCACCGCGCGCGAAGGCGAGCGACTCAGCGCCGGCGGGTGACCGAGCGCCTCGCCCACTACCCTGTGCCGGTGATCATCCTTCTGCCGCCGTCGGAGACCAAAGCGACGCGTGCCCGCGGTCGCGCCATGAACCTCGACTCGCTGAGCAACCCCGAACTGAACGACGCGCGCCGCAATGTCATCAACGCCCTGACGGCGGTGAGCGCTCGCCCCGACGCTGCGTCCGCCCTCAACGTCTCCCCCAACCTCACCGACGACATCGCCCGCAACACGCGCCTGACGACGGCACCCGCCCTGCCCGCGTCGGGCCTCTACACCGGCGTGCTCTACGACGCGCTCGATCTCGCCTCGCTCACCGGGGCGGACAAGACACGTGCCGGGCGGCGCGTCGTCATCTCCTCCGCCCTGTACGGAGCCGTGCGTCTGCGCGATGCGGTCGCTCCATACCGGCTGTCGATGGCCGTCAACCTGCCGGGCATCGGCCCGCTCGCGAGCTTCTGGAAGCCACTGCTCGACGCGCCCTTGACCGAGGCCGCCGGGCGCGGCCTCGTCATCGACTGTCGATCATCGACGTACGCCGCGTCGTGGGCGCCATCCGGCGACCTTGCGAAACGCTGGGTGCACATCCGGGTGCCCGGGGCGACTCACATGGCGAAGCACACGCGTGGCCTCGTCACGCGCGCCCTCGTCACCGACCCGCGTGACCCGCGCACGCCGGCAGCCCTCGCCGAGCAGCTCGCCGAGACGTTCGACGTCGCCCTCACCGCGCCCAAGAGCGCGACGAAACCGTGGATCCTCGACGCCACGGCCCGATGACGACTGCCCACACCAGGTGCACGACGCGGTGTTCTCATGCATGAAGCGCTCGACTTGCTCGCCCGGGTGCCGGGCGTTCTCGCGTTTCTTCTGGCGCTGACGATCGTCGCCGAATGCTGCTCCGCCGCAGGCGTCTTCGACGACCTGGCCCGGCGTCTCGTCACTGTGGGGCGCGGTCACGTGCCCGCGACGTGGCTGCTGTTCCTGCTCACCACCGGCGTCGTCACCGCCCTGCTCGGCCTCGACACGACTGCCGTGCTCATGACGAGCGCGGCCATCGTCGTCGCGCGTCGACTGCGGGCGCCGGTCGCGATGTTCGCCTTCCCGACGCTGTGGCTCGCGAACATGGCCTCGCTGTGGTTGCCCGTCTCCAATCTCACCAACCTGCTGGCGCGCGGGCACCTGGACACCACGAGCAGCCTCGGCTTCCTCGCGCTGGCGTGGCCCGTCGCACTGACGACGACGCTCGTGCCGCTCCTGTGCGCCGCCGTCATCTGGCGCCCCGCATTCCGGTCATTCGACGGGCACGATCGCCCTGGGCGGCGGTCACCGTGCACCACGGCGCCCGATGACACATCGGCGTCAGCACCACTGCCGCAGCAAAGATCCGCGCGTCGAAGCGTCGCCGTCATCACCCTGCTCATGTGCGCGGCGATCCTCGTCGTCGAACCGTGGATGACGGCCGGCGTCGCGGCGCTGTGCTGCGTCCTCGCTCTCGCACTGCTCACCCCTGAGCGTCTCCGCGAGATCACCCTGCCGTGGCGCAGCCTGCTCATCACGACGGCCCTGTTCGTCGCCGTCGCGGTGCTGCATGGGTCCGGCGCGCTCGACCCGCTCGTCCGGACGCTCGACGACGCGCCCGCCTGGGCCCTCACGCTCAGTGGCGCGGGCCTCGCCAACGCGACGAACAACCTGCCCGCCTACCTCGCCCTCGAACCCGCCGCCCACGACGCGACGCGTGTGCTCGCCCTGCTCATCGGCGTCAACGTCGCAAGTGGGCTGACGTGGTGGGGGTCGGTGGCGACGCTGCTGTGGCGCGAGCGCCTGCGCCGCGAGGGCGTCACCGTGTCCTGGCGCCGTCACCTGCTGCTCACCGGATCGACGACGTTCATCACGACCGCCGCGGCTCTTGCCGTCCTCGCCCTGACGCGATGAGCTACTGGCCCGTAGCTGCTTGACCTGCTGGCCCCAAAAGCATGACGCATGGCGCCGGCGACCCCCGTCAGCCGAGAGCGACCTGCAGCGCCTGACGGACGTCGTCGACCAGATCACCCGCATCCTCGAGCCCGACCGACAGGCGCAGTGTGCCGTCCGTGATGCCGATCGCGGCCCGAGCGTCGGCACCCATCCGACGATGCGTCGTCGTCGCGGGGTGGGTGATCATCGACTTGGAATCGCCGAGATTGTTGGAGATGTCGACGATGCGCAGCGCGTTCATCAGGGCAAATGCCTCCGCCTTGTCACCGTCGATCTGGAACGTCACGACCGAGCCGCCACCGCTCATCTGCCGTTTCGCGAGCTCGTGCTGCGGGTGCGAGACGAGGAACGGATGCACGACACGTGACACCTTCGGATGCGCCTCGAGCACCTCGGCCAGCTTCAGCGCTGTCGCCGCCTGCGCCTCGACGCGTAGCCGCAGCGTCTCCAGGCCCTTGAGCAGCACCCACGCGTTGAACGCCGACATCGTCGGGCCGGTGTGGCGCACGAGGTTCTGCACCGGCCCGTCGATGAACTCGCGCCTGCCGAGGATGGCGCCACCGAGCACGCGACCCTGCCCGTCGATGTGCTTGGTCGCGGAGTAGACGACGACGTCGGCGCCGTGGTCGAACGGCCGGCTGAACACGGGCGTGCCGAAGACGTTGTCGACGACGACCTGCGCCCCGGCCGCATGGGCGAGGTCGCTGACGGCGCGCATGTCGACGAGTTCCTGCATCGGGTTGCTCGGCGACTCGAAGAACACCGCCGTCGTCGGCTGCGACAGCGCCTGGCGCCACTGCTCGAGGTCAGGCCCGTCGACGAAGACCGTCTCGACGCCCCAGCGCGGCAGGATCTCGTCGAGGATGACGAAGCACGAGCCGAACAACCCGCGTGAGGCGACGACGCGGTCGCCCGCCCCGAGCAGCGCGGCCAGGGCCGTGAACACCGCCGACATGCCGGACGCCGTCGCCGTGCACGCCTCGGCTCCCTCGAGAGCGGCGAGCCGCTCCTGCAGCATCGCCGTTGTCGGGTTGCCGTATCGGCTGTAGACGAACCGGTCGCTCTCACCCGAGAACGCGGCCTCGGCGGCCTCGGCGGAGTCGTAGACGAACCCCGACGTCAGGTACAGCGCCTCCGCCGTCTCCTCGAAACCGCTGCGCGCGAGGCCGCTGCGCACCGCGAGGGTGTCGGGTCGCCAGTCTTCTTGCCCGCGCTGAATATCCATAACCCCAACTTATGGATCTTCGGCGCCGCTCGCCACACAGGATGGATGATCGTCCGCGCACCGGACGACCCGCCTTGGACGCCGGCGCACGCCCCTTGACGCCTGCATCGCAGGCTCTGAGGCTCTGTCAGCCCCGCAGGTGATGCGTGTCGTTCGTGAACGCGACCTGCGCGTTGCCGTCGCGCCACACCTCGATGCCGGTCAGCGACGCCGGGGCCGCCGCAACGCGCCACGCGCCGTCCATGCTCAGATCGAGCACCTTGGCGAGCACCGACATGATGACGATGCGGTGCGTCACGATGATGACGACACCGCCGCGTTCCACCGCCCGACCGAGGGCTGCAGCGACGCGCTCGTCGAGCTCGTCGCGCGTCTCGCCGCCCGGCGCGCGGTGAGTCGGTTCGTGACGCAGCTTCGACAGTCCCGCCGCGTCCTTGGCGCGGATCTCCTTGAACGACAACCCGTCCCACTCACCGAAGGCCTGCTCGTCCCAGTCGGCGTCGACCCGCGGCGTCACCCCGAGACGTTCGGCGATCAGCGTGCCCGTCTCGACCCCACGGGCGAGCGACGACGTCACGACGTGCACGTCGCTGTCACCGACGAGCCCGTCGAGCGCGCCCGCGACGCGGCGTGCCTGATCGCGACCCTCGGTGCTGAGCGACGGGTCCGCGCCACCGCGACCGTCGAGCAGCCCCCTCGTCGTGAAGTCGGTGACGCCGTGGCGCACGAGGACGATGCGCGTCGGCCGTCCGAGATCCGCCGGCCCCCTCGGCTTCTCGTCGGGCTCAACGACGGCCTCGCCGCCCACTTCGCCCCCACCGTTCGGGTCGCCCGCACCCACGCCCGCGCTACTGGCGCCGTCCACGTCAGCACCAGCACCGTCAGTGCGCTCGCCACCACCACCCTGCGACGCGCGCTCGACGTCGTCACCCCATGTGTCGCGTCGCACGGTGACGCCGTCCATACCGTCGTTGGACAGCTTGTCGGCGTCCTTGTTCTTGGCACGCGGGATCCACTCGTACGTGACGGCGCCGCCCGCGCTCGAGATCTCCGCCGCGAGCGCCTGGGCCTCGGCGGCGAGGCGTTTCATGTCCTCATGCTTGATCTTCCAGCGGCCCGACATCTGCTCGACGACGAGCTTCGAGTCCATCCGCACCGTCACGGCAGCGCCCGGGGCATGATCGACGACGGCCCGCAGCCCCTCGATGAGGCCGGTGTACTCGGCGACGTTGTTCGACTCCTTGCCGAGCGGCGCGGCGCGTTCGGCGAGCAGCGCACCGGTGTCCGCGTCGCGCACGAGGCTGCCGTACCCGGCGACGCCGGGGTTGCCGCGCGAACCGCCGTCAGCTTCGACGATGAGACGTCGCGTCATGATGAATCTCCTTCGCCCACAGGCATTTCGGACGACGAACAGCGCCCGGCGCCGTCACCGCGAGGCGACGCGCCGAGCGCTGTACTCTCTGCCCGGTCAGAGGTCGGATTCGGCCGTGCGCACGAGGATGCGTCCGCACTCGTCGCAGTAGACGACCTGGTCGGCGGCGCTCGAGCGAATGCGCTGCAGATCCGAGTGGTTGAGTTCGAGGCCGCAACCGAGGCAGCGACGACCGTGCAGCGCCGCCGCGGCGACACCGCTGCGGGCCCGGATGCCGTCGTATTCCGCGAGCAGGTCGGCGGCGAACGACGGGGCCATGTCGTCGCGCTTGCGCTGCAC
The DNA here is from genome assembly GCF_002322065.1 of Dermacoccus sp. UBA1591. Classification (NCBI taxonomy): domain Bacteria; kingdom Bacillati; phylum Actinomycetota; class Actinomycetes; order Micrococcales; family Dermacoccaceae; genus Dermacoccus; species Dermacoccus sp. UBA1591. Next base: position 5,000 of record NZ_DCNR01000096.1, read on the forward strand.
CTCGGCGCGCTCGGTCTCGAGCTCCTTGGCTGCCTCGCCCATCTCCGCCTTGAGCTGCTTGACCTTGGCCTCGGCCTCGTCAGCGACCGTCGTGAACGCGGTCAGCCGCTCGCGCAGGCCCTCGGCGCGCTCCATGATCTCGAGCTCGGCGTCCTCGAGGACGACTTGACGGCGAGCGAGCGTGTCCGTCTCGTGCTGCAGCGCCTGCAGATCCTTCGCGCTGCCCTCACCCGAGGCGAGGCGCTTCTCGTTGCGGGCCATGCGGTCGCGCACCTGCTGCACGTCGGCCTCGCTGCGCGCGATCTCACGCTCGACGTCCATGACGGCCGTCTGCGCGAGAATCATCTCCTCCGTCGCGGTGTCCGCCTTCTTCGTCAGCTCCGCGAGCTCCTTCGCCTGCGGCAGGTTCGCGAGACGGTGATCGATCTGGTCGAGGCGGGTGTCGAGCTTCTGCAGGTCGAGCAGCCTCCACTGCTGCTGAAGTTCTGCCTTCACTGCATCTCTCCTTCATTCGTGGGCACGAGGAAATTCCAGGGGTCGGTGCACGTCGTCGAGACGTGCACCTCGATGTCGCCGCCGCTCTCGCGCACGGCCTTCACGAGACGCTCGCAGGCGTGCTGCAGCCACAACCATTCGGTAGCCCAGTGTCCGGCGTCGACGAGGAACATCGGCGCCGCCGGGTCGTCCTCCTCGCGCGCCTCGATGGCGGGATGATGACGCAGGTCGGCGGTGACGTAGACGTCCGCCCCCGCGCGTCGTGCCGCGCCGAACTCGCCGTCACCGGCGCCGCCGAGCACCGCGACGCGCTGGACGCTCGCCTCGGCCTCTCCGCTGACGCGCAGGCCGACGGGGGCGGGTGGTAGCGCCGCGGCGAGGCGTTCGCAGAAGGCGCGCAGCGTCATGCTCTGAGGCAGCTCACCGACGCGGCCCAGCGGCTGCCCCTCGCTCTCGACCAGGGGTTCGACGTCCTGCAGGCCGCATGCGGCCGCGAGCGCGTCGTTGACGCCGGGTGTGGCCACGTCGGCGTTCGTGTGCGCCGCGTACAGGGCGACGTCGCCGACGACGAGCGCTGTCACCGCGCGCCCCTTGCCTGACGTCGTCGCGACCGACTTGACCCCGCGCATGAGCAGCGGGTGATGCGTGACGAGCAGGTCGTAACCGCCGGTGACGGCTTCGTCGATGACGCTCATCGCCGGGTCGACGGCGAACAGGACACGTTCGATCGGCTGCTCCGGGTCGCCGGTGACGAGGCCGACGGCATCCCACGACTGAGCCGTCGACGGCGGGTAGAAGCCGTCGAGGATTCGCGTGACGTCCGCGAGGGTCGTGGTGGAGTTGTTCATGTGGGCCCCGCCGGGATCGAACCGACGACCGACGCGGTGTAAACGCGTTGCTCTACCAGCTGAGCTAGAGGCCCTGAGCGCGCGCCGAGACGGCGCGGATGCAGCTGAATCCTACCCGCCGCGTGGCCACGTCGAGTTCGGCGTCATCGAGGGGCGGCGCCACGACGCCGCGCCGCGTCACAGGTTCTCGGCCACCTCGAGGGCGGGCGAGAAGTCGCGCGCATCGCCGGGGCCGTTGATGAGCGACCAGAGCACCGTCATCGACGCGTCGACGAGGAAGGTGCCGCGCACGGCGAACCCGCGCTCGTCGTCGAAGACGCCGTAGGCGCGCGCGATCGCGCCGTGCGGCCAGAAGTCGCTGAGCAGTGGGAAGTCGAAGCCCTCGGCGTCCGCCCACGCGCGCTGCGTGAACATCGCATCGCAGCTGATGCCGACGACCTGCATCGCGTCACCGTCGTAGCGGGGCAGGTTGTCGCGGATGTGGCACAGCTCCCCCGTGCAGATGCCGGAGAACGCGAAGGGGTAGAAGACGAGCAGCGTCGGGCGCTCGGCGACGAGGCCGGACAATGTCACGTCCTCACCGAACTGGTTCCTGAGCGTGAAATCGAGCGCCGCAGCACCCACCTCGAGACCGCTCATGTCACTCCCTCTTCGTCTCGTGCGGCGGCCGCGCTCAGCGCTGCTTCGCCGCGCCACCCTGGACGAGCTTCGTGCCGATCCAGTCGTCGCCGACCTTGAAGGTCGAGCTGGCCTTGAGACCGGCGGTCGTCGCAGCTTCCTGCACGTCCGCGGCGTCGATCGCAAGATCCGAGCCGGCCTTCGGCGTCATGAGGAGGACGAACCCCTTGTCCTCCAGCGTGGCGAGCGCGTCGACGACGTCGTCGGTGAGGTCGCCGTCGCCGTCACGGAACCACACGAGGACGGAGTCGACGACGCCGTCGTACGTCTCGTCCTCGATCTCGGAGCCGACGATCTCCTCGATGGCTTCGCGCCACGACTCGTCGACGTCGTCGTCCCAACCGATCTCCATGACGATGTCGTCCGCGGAGAAGCCGATCTTGGCCGCCGGATGTGCCCCTGCGGTCTGGTTCACGTGCTGTGCTCACTTTCTGTTCTGGACGCTGCGACCACGCCGGGTGGATGCAGCCTTGTTCGAAGGGTAGTCCACAAGGTTGTCTCGCGCATTGCAAGAAGGCGCCCTCATGACGACCGTCTCGTGGGCCCGGTCGCCCTGGCCTGATGAGCCTCGAAACCCCTCGTCCCGCCCGCCAAACCGAGTACCCACGAGTAACCCCGTCCCGGTTTCGCGCAGGGTGCTCACGGGGGGCAGGATGGGAGCATGTGGCGCGTGCCAGGTAGCGCCGACGCAGTGGACGAGAGGACGTGACCTAAGTGTCGCTTGAGGAAGCCGGCCCGATCCTGAATGGCATTCCCAGTCAGTTGCCGGACATCGATCCCGACGAGACGCAGGAGTGGCTCGACTCGCTCGACGGCCTCGTCGACGAAGCCGGACGCAACCGTGCCCGCTACGTCATGCTCAAGCTGCTGGAGCGCGCCCGCGAGCAGCAGATCGGCGTGCCGTCGCTGACTGCGACCGACTACATCAACACGATCGGCCCCGAGGCCGAGCCGTGGTTCCCCGGCGATGAGGAGATGGAGCGCAAGTACCGCGCCTGGATCCGCTGGAACGCCGCCGTCATGGTGCACCGCGCGCAACGCCCCGACATCGGCGTGGGCGGCCACATCTCGACGTACGCCTCCGCCGCGACGCTCTACGAGGTCGGCTTCAACCACTTCTTCCGCGGCAAGGACCACCCGGGCGGCGGTGACCAGGTCTTCATCCAGGGCCACGCCTCCCCCGGCATCTACTCGCGCGCCTACCTCGAGGGCCGCCTGAGCGAGGAGCAGCTCGACGGCTTCCGTCAGGAGAAGAGCCACTTCATCGACGGTGAGTCCGCCGGCCTGCCGAGCTACCCGCACCCGCGCAACATGCCGGAGTTCTGGGAGTTCCCGACCGTCTCCATGGGCATCGGCCCGATGAACGCCATCTACCAGGCGATGGTCAACCGCTACCTCAACGACCGCGGCCTCAAGGACACCTCCGACCAGCACGTCTGGGCCTTCCTCGGTGACGGCGAGATGGACGAGGTCGAGTCGCGTGGCGCCCTGCAGTGGGCCGCCAACGAGGGCCTCGACAACCTCACGTTCGTCGTCAACTGCAACCTGCAGCGTCTCGACGGCCCCGTGCGCGGCAACGGCAAGATCGTGCAGGAGCTCGAGGCATTCTTCCGCGGCGCCGGCTGGAACGTCATCAAGGTGCTGTGGGGCCGCGGCTGGGATCCTCTGCTCGCCCAGGATCGTGACGGTGCGCTCGTCAACATCATGAACAAGACGCGTGACGGCGACTACCAGACGATCCGCGCCAATGACGGTGCCTACGTCCGCGAGTACTTCTTCGGCCAGGACCCGCGCACGGCGAAGATGGTCGAGAACTGGTCCGACGACGACCTGTGGTGGAAGCTCAAGCGAGGTGGCCACGACTACCGCAAGGTGTACGCCGCCTACAAGGCTGCGATGGAGCACACGGGCCAGCCGACGGTCATCCTCGCGCACACCATCAAGGGCTACAGCCTCGGCACGCACTTCGCGGGCCGCAACGCGACGCACCAGATGAAGAAGATGACGCTCGAGGACCTCAAGCAGTTCCGCGACTCGCTCGACATCCCGATCAGCGACGAGCAGCTCGAGAAGGACCCGTACCGTCCGCCGTACTACCACCCCGGCAACGACGACCCGGCGATCAAGTACCTGCTCGAGCGTCGCGCGAAGCTCGGCGGTGGGCTGCCGTCGCGCAAGGGCCGCAGCTCGCAGCTGCCGTTGCCCGGTGACGAGGCGTACAAGATCGCGAAGAAGGGCTCCGGCAAGCAGGAGGTCGCGACGACGATGGCGTTCGTCCGCATCCTCAAGGAGCTGATGCGCGACAAGGAGTTCGGCAAGCACATCGTGCCGATCATCCCCGACGAGGCGCGCACGTTCGGCATGGACGCGTTCTTCCCGACGGCGAAGATCTACAACCCGCACGGGCAGCACTACCGCTCCGTCGATGCCGAGCTCATGCTCGCGTACAAGGAGAGCCCGCAGGGCCAGCTGTTGCACCTCGGCATCAACGAGGCCGGCTCCGTCGCGGCGTTCACCGCCGTCGGCGCCGCGTACGAGACGAACGACATCCCGATGGTGCCGGTCTACGTCTTCTACTCGATGTTCGGCTTCCAGCGCACTGGTGACTCGATCTGGGCGGCCGCCGACCAGATGGCCAAGGGTTTCCTCATCGGCGCCACCGCGGGCCGTACGACGCTGACGGGTGAGGGTCTGCAGCACGCCGACGGTCACAGCCACGTGCTCGCCGCGACGAACCCCGCCATCCGCTCCTACGACCCGGCCTACGGCTACGAGATCGCGCACATCGTGCAGGACGGCCTGGAGAAGATGTACGGCGAGAACGCCGAGAACGTCATCTACTACCTGACCGTCTACAACGAGCCGATCGTGCAGCCGGCCGAGCCCGAGAACGTCGACGTCGAAGGCATCAAGCGCGGCATCTACAAGCTCAAGGACGGCTCGTTCGACGGCCTCGGCGACGACGCGCGCCGCGTGCAGCTGCTCGCCTCCGGCGTCGGAGTCGCCTGGGCCCTCGAGGCACAGGAACTACTCAAGGAGGACTGGGGCGTCGTCGCCGACGTCTGGTCCGTGACGTCGTGGAACGAATTGCGCCGTGACGGCCTCGAGGCCGACGAGCACAACTTCCTCCACCCCGAGGAAGAGCGCCGCGAGCCGTTCATCACGTCGCGCCTCAAGGACGCACCCGGTCCCGTCATCGCGACGAGCGACTCGATGCGCCAGGTGCACGACCAGATCCGCCAGTACGTGCCCGGCGAATTCCACTCGCTGGGCGCCGACGGATTCGGCTTCTCCGACACGCGAGCTGCAGCACGACGCTTCCTCCACATCGACGGCCCGTCGATGGCGGTGCGCGCCCTGCAGTCGCTCGCCGACCGCGGCGAACTCGACCCGTCGATCCCGCGTCAGGCAGCCGAGAAGTACGAGCTGCTCAACGTCAAGGCCGGCACCTCCGGCAACGCCGGCGGAGAAGCCTGACGGGCAATGCGAACAGCGACGGGCAGAACTGGGCGACGGTTCTGCCCGTCGGGCTTCTGCGCCAAATGGTGCGCGGAGAAGCCTGACGATTCCCTCGCGGCGTCTTCCATCGGTCCGGAGTCGCAAGCTCCCCCGGCCCGAGGTGCGACACCGCCACGGGGGCGCGCCCACGTCCCCTGCATCGCACGTTGGCCGTGCGCACTCACCGTCCGTGAGTGCGCACGGCTTCGTGCTTTCCGGGGTCGGTCGGCCGACCGGTGTCGTTGCTACTCGTGGGTTCCCACAAGGCTCGGTTACGGTGACGGGCATGGCGGAACCCAGGGTGCCCTCGCGTGAATCTCTGACGGCGATGCGGCGCGGCGTCGGGGCGATGTCGACGTCGGCGGCGGCGCGCGTCGAAGCCGACCACGCCTGGTTCGCCGCGCTCAGCGCCGAGGATCGCAGCTGGATCGGCGTCATCGCGCACGGCGGCATCACGTCGTTCCTGTCGTGGCTCGAGAACCCGCACGTCGAAGGCGCCGGCGCCATCGACGTGTTCGCCGACGCACCACGCGAACTGACGCGCAGCATCAGCCTCGAACAGACCCTCGACCTGCTGCGCACCGTCATCGAGATCGTCGAGGACGAAGCACCCGCCCTCGCGCGAGCCGACGAACGCGCGGCCGTGCGCGAAGCCGTCCTGCGCTACTCCCGTGAGGTCGCGTTCGGCGCCGCCCACGTCTACGCGCGCGCCGCAGAATCGCGCGGCGCGTGGGATGCACGCCTCGAGTCGCTCGTCGTCGACGCCGTCGTGCGCGGCGAACCCGACGAGACGCTCGGCTCCCGCGTCAATGCCCTCGGCTGGGCCGAGGTGCGCGGCGTCACCGTCGTCGTCGGCGCGAGCCCCCTCGGCAGCCAGACGAGCGTCGTCGACCCACTACGACGCGCCGCGCGTCATGCCGGGCTCGAGATCCTCGTCTCCGTCGAAGGACGGCGGATGATCGCCGTCGTTGGCGGGCTCGACGCGGCCACCCTCGCGACGCCACGCAGCGGCACATCGTCAGGCAATGCAGCAAGCACGTCGTCTCAGGCCGCCCCGCACGCCGACCCGCTCGCCGCGGCGCGACTGCTCGCCGACCACTTCGGCGACGGCCCCCTCGTGTGCGGGCCCCGCGTGCCGCACCTCTATGCGGCGGGCCGCTCAGCACGGGACGCGCTGCGCGGCTACGACGCCGCGCCGGCGGCCACCTCCTGCCCCCGCCCGGTGCACAGCGACGACCTGCTCGCCGCACGCGCCGTCTCCGGTGACGACAAGGCACGCCGCGCGCTCGCCGCACGGGTGACGGCCGCGCTCCAGCCCGATTCGGTCATGCGCGAGACGGCGCGCGCCTACATCCGTCTAGGCTCGCTGGAGGCCACGGCGCGCGAGTTGTTCGTCCATGCGAACACCGTGCGCTACCGCCTGGGGCGCACCCACGACCTCACCGGTTACGACCTCACCTGCCCCGAGGACGCCTTCGCCATCCGACTGGGCCTCATGTACGCCGACCTCGACGCAGCTCGGTCCCGCCCGCGCACCCGGCCGGACGCCTCCCGCGCCGCACGGGAGCAACCCAGCCAGGTGTGATTGGAGGTTTCCTACAAATCACACCGGCGAAGTTCGTCGGCCCGCTCGTCGCCTCGCCCACCACCTCCAGGGCAGGGTTGAGGGGTGCTAGCGATCGTGTGCCCCGGACAGGGCTCTCAGACCCCCGGTTTCCTCCGCCCTTGGCTCGAGCTGCCAGAGTTTCACTCCCGCATGGCGTGGCTGTCGGCCTGCGCCGGGATGGATCTCGTCCACCTCGGCACCGAGGGTGACGCGGAGACCATCAAGGACACCGCCGTCGCACAGCCCCTCATCGTCGGGAGCGGCCTCGTCTCGATGCTCGCGCTGTTCGCCCACCCCGTCGACGGATTCCGTTCCGTCGGTGTCGGCGCGGGCCACAGCGTCGGTGAGATCACTGCCGCGGCGTCGGCCGGCGTCCTGAGCGCCGAGCAGGCCATGGTCTTCGTCCGCGAGCGCGGTGCGGGCATGGCGCAGGCCTCGGCCGTCACGCCGACCGGCATGGCCGCCGTCGTCGGCGGCGAGGCGAAGGACGTCGTCAGCCACCTCGAAGCCCTCGGCCTCACGCCGGCCAACATGAACGGTTCCGGTCAGATCGTCGCGGCCGGCACCCTCGAGCAGATCGAGCGGCTCAAGGCCGAGCCGCCGGCGAAGGCACGCGTGATCCCGCTCCAGGTCGCGGGTGCCTTCCACACCGAGCACATGACGCCGGCCGTGGAGCGGCTCAGTGTCTTCGCGCGGGCCATCTCGACGCACGACCCTCGCATCCCCCTCGTGTCGAACAAGGACGGGCTCGTCGTCCACGACGGCACGCGGGTGCTGCGCCGCCTCGTCAGCCAGGTGAGCAACCCGGTGCGCTGGGATCTGACGATGGAGACGTTCAAGGCGATGGGCGTGACGGGCCTCATCGAGGTGCCGCCGGCCGGCACCCTGACGGGCCTCGCCAAGCGTGCGCTGCCTGGTGTCGAGACCCTGGCGCTCAAGACCCCCGACGACCTCGACGCGGCGCACCGCATGGTGCGCGAGCACGGCCAGGTCGACACCGATCTCGAACCCGCGTGGCGACTCGTCATCGCGCCGGCCAAGGGGACGATCGAGCGCGCGCCCCTCGACGAGGGCGACACCATCACCCCCGGCGAGACGATCGGACAGGTCGTCACGGCGCGCGACGCGTACAACGTCGTCGCGCCGCACGGCGGGCGCATCATCGAGTGGCTCGTCAGTGAGGGCGACCCTGTCTCTCCCGGCCAGCCCCTCGTGCGTCTTCACCCGAAGGAGGCGCAGTGAAGGCCCTCGCGCAGCGCACCGGCGCGCAGTACACCCGCATCCTCGGTTTCGGCGGTTACCGCCCGCAGCGGCTCGTGCCGAACAGCGAGATCGTCGAGGCCATCGACTCCTCCGACGAGTGGATCCAGGAGCGCTCCGGTGTCCGCACGCGTCATTTCGCGCGCGACGACGAGACGATGCTCGACATGGCCGAGTCGGCGGCGCGCGACGCGATCGCACGCTCCGGTGTCGACCCGGCGACGATCGACGGCGTCATCCTCGGCTCGGTCACGCACGACATGTTCACGCCCGCCGCCGCGCCGATGCTCGCGGATCGACTGGGGCTGGACTCCCCCGTCGCGTTCGACCTGTCCGCCGCCTGCGCCGGGTACTGTCACGGCATCGGTGTCGCCTCCGACCTCGTGCGGGCCGGTAGCGCGAGCACTGTCCTCGTCCTCGGCGCCGAGCGCCTGACGTCCGTGCTCGATCCGAGCGACCGCGGCACCGCCTTCATCTTCGGTGACGGCGCGGGCGCGGCGATCGTCGGCGCGAGCGACCACGTCGGCATCGGCCCGACGATCTGGGGCAGTGACGGCGCGGCGTGGGAGGCAATCCGCCCCAACGTGCTCGAGGACGGCTCGCCCGGCCCGACCATCACGATGCAAGGTCAGAGCGTCTTCCGCTGGGCGGTGTGGAGCATGGCTCCCGTCGCGCTGCGCGCCATCGACGCCGCGGGCCTGAGCGTCGACGACATCGACGTGTTCATTCCGCATCAGGCGAACGTCCGCATCATCGACGCCATGGCCAAGCAGATGAAGCTGCCCGAACGCGTCGTCATCGCGCGCGACATCGTCGACACGGCCAACACGTCCGCCGCGTCGGTGCCGCTGGCCGCCGAACGACTCGTGCGCGAGGGGCAGGCCAAGAGCGGCGATCTCGCGCTGCAGATCGGTTTCGGCGCGGGCCTCGCCTACGCGGCGCAGGTCGTCGAGATCCCCTGAGCCGCACCGCGACTCAGCATTCAGCTCCCGCGCCTCGGCGGGCCATCCGGGGCAAGGAAAGAACCGCAGACGGAGTCGATCGACGAACGGTCGACGTCACGACAAGGAGAAACACCATGGCTGCTTCCGAGCAGGAGATCCTCGCCGGCCTCGCCGAGATCGTCAACGAGGAGACCGGCATCGACGCCGCCTCCGTGCAGAGCGACAAGTCGTTCACCGACGACCTCGACATCGACTCGCTGTCGATGATGACGATCGTCGTCAACGCCGAGGAGAAGTTCGGCGTCCGCATCCCCGACGAAGAGGTCAAGAACCTCGTCACCGTCGGCGACGCCGTCAGCTACATCAAGAACGCCCAGGCCTGAACGGCCCCCGTCGACGCGCCGCCCCGGCACCTCGCCCGCGCGGGCGGCGCGTCGCACCCCATTCTTTCGTGCCCCACCAAGGAGCCAGCATGACCCCGAACCGCGACGCCCGCATCGTCGTCACCGGCATCGGTGCGACGACCCCGCTCGGCGGCACCGCACCCGAGACGTGGGACGCCCTGCTCGCCGGTCGTTCCGGTGCTCGCGCGCTGCCCGCCGAATGGCTGGAGCAGTTCGAGCTGCCCGTGACGTTCGCCGCGTCCATCGCCCAGGACCCGGCCGAGGTGCTGACGAAGGTCGAGACGCGCCGCATGGACCGCAGCGCCCAGTACGCGCTCATCGCAGGGCGCGAGGCGTGGGCAGACGCGGGCAGCCCCGAGGTGGAGCCGGAGCGACTAGCAGTCGCGTTCGGCACCGGCATCGGCGGGGTGACGACGCTGCTCGACCAGTGGGATGTCATGCGCGAGAAGGGCCCGCGTCGCGTGTACCCGCTGACGGTGCCGATGCTCATGCCCAACACCTCTGCGGGCAACCTGTCGCTCGAGTTCGGTGCGCGCGCAGGCGCCCACACGACCGTCTCCGCGTGCGCCTCCGGCGCCGAGGCGATGGGTCTCGCGATCGACATCATCCGCTCGGGCCGCGCCGACGTCGTCATCGCCGGCGGCACCGAGGCGCCGATGCACCCGCTGCCGTTCGCCGGGTTCGCGGCGATGAAGGCCCTCTCGACGCGCAACGACGACCCGCAGGCCGCCTCCCGCCCGTACGACACTGGCCGTGACGGCTTCGTCATGGGCGAGGGTGCTGCGGTCGTCGTGCTCGAGTCCGAGGAGCACGCGAAGGCGCGCGGCGCGCGGATCTACGCCGAGCTCGCGAGCATCGGCATGTCCGCCGACGCCCACCACATCACCGCGCCCGAACCCGAGGGTGCCGGTGCCAAGCGGGCGATGCGTCAGGCCGTCGATGCCGCCGGTCTGACGCCCGCCGAAATCTGCCACATCAACGCCCACGCAACCTCGACGCCCGTCGGTGACGTCGCCGAGGCGAACGCGATCCGCGCCGCGTTCGGCGCCGACGCCGACCACATGGCGGTGGCCGCGACGAAGTCGATGACGGGTCACCTGCTCGGCGCTGCGGGCGCGCTGGAGGCCGTCATCACGGTGCTGTCGGTGCACCACCGCCTCGTTCCGGCGGCCATCAACATCGACGACCTCGACCCCGCCATCGACCTCGACGTCGTGCGCAGCGAGGCCCGCACGCTGCCCGAGGGCGACATCGCGGCCCTCAACAACTCGTTCGGCTTCGGCGGCCACAACGTCGCCCTCACGATTCGGAGCGCCTCATGAACGCCCTCACCGCCACCGCGCCGGCCGAGGCCGACGTCGACCCGCGCGACCCGTATCGCCGCCTCGAGAACTTCCTCGACGCCGGCAGCGTCGACGTCATCGCCGAGGTCGAGCGCTCCGGCTTCGTCTCCGCTCGCGGCACCGCCGACGGCACGCCCGTCGTCGTGTTCTGCTCCGACGCGCGGGTGCAGGGCGGCGCGATGGGTGTCGAGGGGTGCAAGGCGATCGTCGAGGCCTACGAGATCGCCCTCGCCGAGAACCTGCCCGTCATCGGGCTGTGGCACTCCGGCGGCGCGCGACTGGCCGAGGGCGTCGTCAGCCTGCATGCCGTGGGCGAGGTGTTCGCCATCATGACGCGGGCGTCGGGCAAGATCCCGCAGATCTCCGTGGTCATCGGCGCCGCCGCCGGTGGTGCCGCCTACGGGCCGGCGCTGACGGACGTGGTCATCATGGCCGATCAGGGCCGCATCTTCGTGACGGGCCCCGACGTCGTGCGCTCGGTGACGGGCGAGAACGTCGACGCCGCACGCCTCGGCGGGCCCGAACCGCACGGTCGACGCTCGGGCGTGGTCCACGTCGTCACGGCGACAGAGGATGAGGCCTTCGAGCGAGGCCGTCTGCTCGCCTCGCTCATGGCGAACCAGGGCGAGTTCGAGCTCGGATCGCTCGAAGAGCGCGACCTCGGCGCCACGTTGCCCGAGAACCCGAAGCGTGCCTACGACGTGCACCCGCTCGTCGACGACCTGTTCGACGATGTGGGTAAGCAGATCGAGCTGCACGCGAAGTGGGCGCCCAACATCGTCACCTCGCTCGGGCGCCTCGGCGGGCGCACCGTCGGCGTCATCGCGAACAATCCGATGCGTCTCGGCGGGTGCCTCGACTCCCCCGCCGCGGAGAAGACGTCCCGTTTCGTGCGCATGTGCGACGCGTTCGGCATCCCCCTCGTCGTGCTCGTCGACGTCCCCGGCTACCTGCCTGGCGTCGGTCAGGAGTGGGACGGCGTGGTGCGCCGCGGCGCGAAGCTGCTGCACGCCTTCGCCGAGGCGGTCGTGCCGCGCGTGACGCTCGTGACGCGCAAGACGTACGGCGGCGCATACATCGCGATGAACAGCCGCTCCCTCGGCGCGACGCGCGTGTTCGCGTGGCCGAGCGCGGAGGTCGCTGTCATGGGTCACGTCGCTGCCGTGCGCATCCTGCACCGTCGCCGGCTCGCAGAGGTGGACGAGGCCGCGCGTCCCCGGGTCGAGGAGGAACTCGCCGCCGAGCATGCCGTGCTCGCGGGTGGACTGGAACGCGCCCAGGAGATCGGTGTCGTCGACGAGGTCGTCGAGCCGGCCGAGACGCGCGGAGCGCTCGCTTCGGCACTGGCCGCCGCACCCGCGCGTCGCGGGCAGCACGGCAACATCCCGCTGTGATCTGACGCCCGCCCGGCATGACGAAGGCCGCTTGCTCCCCCAGAGAGCAAGCGGCCTTCGACGTGTGTGGTGCGTCAGCCGACGCGGTGCAGCCAGCGCACGGGAGCGCCGTCGCCGGCGTAGCGGAAGGGCTCGAGCTCCTGGTCCCAGGCGGTGCCGAGCAGCTCGGCCATCTCGGCCCGGAACTCCTCAGGGTCGCCCTGGCTCGCGACGAGGGCGCTGCGCAGGCGGTCCTCGCTGACGACGGCGTCGCCGCTCGCCGACGTCCACGTGTGGTGGATGCCGAGGTTCGGGGTGTGCGACCAGCGTGAGCCGTCGTTGCCGGGTGAGGGTTCTTCGGTGACTTCGTAGCGCACGTGATCCCAGCCGCGCAGCGCGCTCGCGAGCTTTGCGCCGCTGCCTGGTTCGCCGCTCCAGCTGAACTCGCTGCGCACGAGGCCCGGCGCGACGGGCTGCTGCGTCCACTCGAGGTTGACGTCGGCGCCGAGGACGCTCTCGAGCGCCCACTCGATGTGAGGGCACAGCGCAGCGGGGGTGGAGTGCACGAAAACCACCCCGCGCGTCATGACGCGAGTCATCGACATCCGAACCTCCTGGTGTTCGCGAGGGACGTCTTCCCCAACGACCTCAGCCACACCCAGGAATCCGATGATGTGTGCCGCCATTCTGCACGATGGCGACGCTGCAGGCCAGCACCCGTGCGGCGTGGCGAAGAATCAACCTGTCACTCTGGCGCATGCGGTGCTCACCCCGTGGGAGCGACACGCCCGCGTGTCCTGGCGAGCTGTCTCGCAGTGCCCGCTCAGAGGATGTCGTCGCTCTCGGGCGCTGCGGCCCGGTGCGACGCCGTCCGGCCCCGTAGTTCCGCGACGTCGGCGCGCAGGGCTCGGATCTCATGGGTGAGTGCTTCGACCTCGTCGCGCATGCGGTCGTCGGCGGCGACCTCGCCGTCCTCCTCGCGGACGCGATCGAGGATCCATGACGCCACCGAACCCGTGACGACACTGAACAGCGCGATGCCGCTGAACATGAGGCAGGCGGCGACGACACGTCCGCTCGGTGTCACGGGGTGGTGCTCGCCGTAGCCGACCGTCGTGATCGTCGTCGTCGCCCACCACAGGGCGTCGCCGAAGGTGTGGATGTTGGCGCCCGGCGCCTTGCGTTCGGCGTCGAGGACGGCGAGTGCGCCGAGCAACAGCACCGTCAGCGTCGCGAACCCGAGGTAGGCGACGATGCGGCCGCGCAGGGTGCGTCCGAGGCGCTTGTCGAGCAGCCGCAGCAGGGCGATGAGCTGCATCGTGCGCAGCGGTTGCAGCGCGGGCAGGACGAGGACGAGCACGTCAAGCCCGGAGTGGCGCAGGAAGCCGCGACGGTCGCGGGAGAGGTGGAGGCGCGCGAAGTAGTCACCGACGAACGCGAGGTAGGTGATGACGTTGAGTGCATGGAACGTCAGGATGACATCGGTCGGCAGGCTCGGCCGGAGAATGGGTGCGGCATACGAGGCGATGAAGACGAGCGCCAGGATGCCGAGAGGGACGCGCGTCGTCTCCTGCCACT
>NZ_DCNR01000096.1:19217-54032 GCF_002322065.1 Dermacoccus sp. UBA1591
CCCTCGCGCACCGACGGCCGCCGACATACGCCCTGCGAGAAGGCGGCTCGCCTCGAGATGACGACGTCCTCGGCGTGACGGCGTGACGACGTCCGAGTAGGGCGGGCGGGGCTTGAACCCGCGACCCAGGGATTATGAGTCCCCTGCTCTGACCAGCTGAGCTACCGCCCCTTACGTTGCGAGACAACGGAATTCGCCTCACCAACTACGCCTGTAGCGTACCGCTGTTGTCTATCTGTTGGTCTTTACGCGGAACGCTATGCGGCGCTGTGCAGAGATGTTACCGAAACGGCTCCCACCGAACGCACCCTGCAACACCCCCCGGAGACCTACCCTGAGCACATGAAGAAGCTCGCCGCGCTCGCAGCCCTGCCCCTCGCCCTCACTGCCTGCTCGAGCGGATCGGGAGACGCCGCGTCGTCGTCCAGCTCGTCGAGCACGAACGCGATACACACGGACGGCCTTTACCAGAACCTCGAAGGGCTGCGTGCAGCCATTCGTGAGGCTGGCATTCAATGTCCCGACTCGATCTGGAGCCCGGAGCCGGCATCCAGCATCGCCGGCGCCACCGGCGAAGGAAAGTGCGGCAGCGACCTACGCATCATCACCACCACCGTCGACGGCAACACCAAGGCCCGAGGCAAGATCGCCAGCGACTCTCTCGTGGAGGCATACAGCCACGTCGGCGACCAGCAGTACCGCGCCGACGTGCTCGCCTACGGGCAGGGGTGGGCTGCAACGGGCAAGGACGCCGTCGTGACGATTCTCGAAGACAAGATGGGCGCCCAGCGACAGTCGATCTCTGCCGCTGCCAGCGACGCGCCAAGCCCGACGCCCTGACCCCGCCCTACTCGCGAAAGCGCCCCCGGCCGGATGGTCGGGGGCGCTTTCGTGTCCCTATGTCGCTATCGCAACGTCACGCGGCCTTATGGCACATCCTCCACGCGACGACCATGACGAGCGTGACGTCGAGTTCCTTCGCCAGGGCGCGCGGGTCGTGACCGACGATGCGCTCGGCGCGACGGTAGGCGTCCTCGCTGATCAGTAGCTTCGCGGCGTACATGTTGGCGCTGCGCTCCTGTGCGATGTAGTCGCCGCCAGGCTCGTGCATCAGCGCGGCGTGCCCGAGCTCGTGCGCGAGACTGCATCGCGTGACGCAGTCGCCGCGCCCGTCGGCCATGCGGATGACGCGCCGCGCATGGTCATACTCAGCCGGCACCGGCAGGTCGCGCCCCCACTCGACGCGCACCCCCATCGCCTCGGCGCGCAGCACCAACTCGGCGATCTCGATCACGGTTCCTCCTGGTGTCCCTCGACCTCTTCGTCTGCGCCGACGTTCGAGTCGGCGACGGCTTGGAGGTTACGAGGCGGCACCGACAACCCCGCCTTGCCGCGGCGAGCTGCGAGCTCGTCGGAGCGCAGTAGCGCCCGGTACTCGACTTCGGCGCGGGCGCGAGCGATCGAGATGAAGTCCTCAACCGTCATGTCGAGCGCCTCGATGAGCGCCATGAGGTTGGGAACGGTCATCTCTCGCGTCTGGCGCTCGTAGCGCATGACGGTCTGATCTGAGATGCCGACCTTTGCCGCAAGGGCCATGCGCGAGAGGCGGGCGCGCTTGCGCTCACCTTCGAGCGTCGACGCAAGGGCTGAGAGCCATGCCGCTTCGTAGAGCGTGGGGCGTTTTATGTCCATGTGGACAGCATAGCGTCCACAGTGGATAGCGCAAGCCGCCGCACAGGACTATTTTGACCGCCTGCCGCCTCTCATGTTGACACTGTCCACGTGGACTGTTTCACTATCCACATGGACAGCACGCAGATGCGGGCCGCCATCGCCAAGCGGGCATTCGAAGCACGCAAGGGCGCTGGCCTCTCGCAAGAAGAACTGGCAAGCAAGACCGGCATGGCCTACCGAACCGTACGCCGCCGCGAGAACGGCGAGGCCGACTTCACGACGAGCGAACTGCTCACCTGGGCCGTCGCCACCAACGTCGCCTTCGAGTGGCTCATGACCGGCGAGGCGAACGAGATGAAGGCCACGGCATGACCGCCCAGCCCCAGCGCAAGGGCCAGGCCTGGGCGGTCATGGACAGGTCACTGCGGAAGGCTCTGCTCTGCGTTCAGCGCGCCGCTCCTCAACGCGGCAGCCAAGAGTTCCTGAGTGTTCACGATGGACTGCACACACTCAATGATCATGGGCATGACTGCGGCGCTAATCGCGACGAGACCGCTCGTCACCGGGTCGTTGCCCGCATCCCTCGCCGCCTCCTTCATGCGTCGCGACAACTCATCAGAATCCCGCAGCGCATCGAACGCCTCGAGCAGTCGCTTCTGCTCAGCGATGACGAGATCGGCCAGATTGCTCGTGTCATCCATGACACGGCCTCCATTTCTTCAGGTGGTGGAACTCCTGAAGGTAGCGGAGCGGGAGCCGCTTCGGGCGGCTCCCGCGACGCAACACCGGGCGGTGACGCCTGATGCTGTACCAGTTCCTCCCCCGCCTCTCGGATGACGAGTACACGTCGCTCGAGAAGTCGATCCGCGAGCACGGCATTCAGGTGCCGATCGTTGTCGATGAGAACGGCTCGGTCATCGACGGGCACCACCGCAAGGAGATCGCTGACCGCCTCGGTCTGCCGTGCCCGCGCAACACGGCACGCGACCTCGACGAGACGGGCAAGCGCACCCTCGCCTGCAGCCTCAACCTCGACCGGCGCCACCTTAACCGCGAGCAGAAGCGCGAGGTCATCGCGAAGTCGCTGGTGGCCGACCCGCAACTTTCCGACCGGCAGCACGCCGAGCGCGTGGGTGTCGATCACAAGACCGTCGGCTCACTTCGCGAGTCGCTGGAATCGACTGGGGAAATTCCCCAGTCGGAGACGCGCCTCTCCGCCGATGGACGTGAGCGCCCCGCGACACGGCCCACCCCAGCCGCCGACTACGTCACCGACCAGGCCGACCTCGACACCGCGCTCGCGGACGCCGGGTTCGATACGCCGGACGCAGACTCTGCCCCAGCCCACTCGGCTTCCAGCCCCAACGGCAAGCAGTACCCGCGCCCCGAACCCCAGACGCCGCGCCGCGCACCCCTCCCCGACGCATTCTGGCGCGCAACCTACGACCTCACGAAGGTCACCGAACGACTCGGACGCCTCACCCAAGACGACCGATTCCCCCAGAACGCGGAAAAGGTCGCCACGGCGAACCGCAGCGACCTTCTCCGAGCAAGCGACCTGCTCCACCAGGTCATCGATTCCATCCCTGAAATCTGAAAGGCAGTCTACCCATGTCCAGCTACGCCATGAACCCCGTCACCTGGAAGCGCGCCAAAGTCATCGGCCCCCAGCAAGGCTTCATCGTCGCGACACCCGACTGGGCGCAAAGCGTCCTCGACCACCGCAACAACAACAACCGCAACATGAGCGAGCGCCACATCAACCGACTCGCCCGCGACATGAGCAACGGCACGTTCGTCTACAACGGCGACAACATCCGCTTCGCCGCCGACGGAACACTCCTCGACGGACAACACCGCCTCGCCGCGATCGTCAAGTCCGGCATCAGCCTCGACCTCGGCATCGTGTGGAACCTACCCAACTCCACCCAGGACACCATGGACGACGGCCGCAAACGCACCATGGCGAACGTCCTCGAACTGTCCGGGGAAGGCTACAAGGCAAAGACGACCGCCAGCATCCTGCGACGCGCCGTCATGCTCGAACGCGGCAACCTGCACAACAACAGCTTCGCACCCACCAAACGCGAAATGCAGGCCTACCTCGAAGCGCACCCCGAGGTGAAGGACTCCGCCGCCATGGCCGAGCACGTGCGCAACGGCCACGGCGTGCGCTGCGCCGCCTCAACCCTCGGCCTCGCGCACTACATGTTCTCGCAAAAAAGCCGCAAGGACGCAGACCTGTTCTTCCAGCTCCTACGCACCGGAGCAGGCCTCGACGCCGGCGACCCGATCCTCGTCCTGCGCAACCGACTGTCCGTCGAAGGATCGACGCGCCTGTCCGGTGAGCAGCGCGAAGTCCTCGCCTGGTTCATCAAGGCATGGAACGCATGGCGCCAGGGCAAGAAGATCAAGATCCTGCGCCACAAGTCCGGCGAAGCATTCCCCGAGGCGATCTGACGTGGCCGCCCTCACCCCCACCGAGTTCGCCGAGCAGTGCGAGCAGCAAGCGCGCGAAGCCGACGTCGAGTGGGCCGGCAAGCACCCAGAGCTGTGGATGGATCAGTGCGACTGCCCGCCCGAGCTTCTCGACGAGGGCCTCGGGTGCCGGAACGAGCGCTGCCAGCGCTGCGGCCTCGCCGTCGCCGACATGCCCACCGCCACCGTGTGCGGCATTGACATGCCGCAGAGCAAGGGATTCGGCCTCGTCAGTCCCGACACCGCAACGACCTACTGGTGGACGACCTGCCCCGACTGCTCGAAGCAGCTGCAGCGCCGCCACCTCACCACCGTCAAGGAGACCCCGAATGCCTAAGCAGAAGACCCAGGAGCCGTTTGTCAGCCCGTGCGGGAAGGCGCTGCACAGCATCCAGGACGCGGCCGAGTGCCACGCGGCGTCGGAGCGGGTGATCTTCGCGGCGATCAAGTCGGGCGAGCTGCCGGCGGTGCAGCATCCCGGCACGAAGTGGTCGATCACGTGCGAGGACTTGTTCGAGTGGCGCCGCCAGTACGGCACCCCGAACCGCGCCGAACTGGAGCGTGCGTCATGACCACCCCCAGCATGAGCGTCATCGACGACAAGGGCACCGCGAAGCTGCTGCTCGACCTCAACGGCCGCGACGTGCTCGTGACACGCGAACAACTCGAGGCGATGACACTCCTCGTCGACCCCGCATCCGTCACCGTCGCGCACTCCCGCGCCCTGCAGATGATGGCCGAGAGCGAGATCCCGTGCCAGCAGCAGAAGTGCGGCGAACGTCCGACGGTCGGCCGCGATCAGTACGGTGCGCGCCGCTGCCAGATGCACGAGGACGCCGCGAACGCTGCCGGTTGGAGCGCGTCATGAGCCTCGACGTCTGGCTCGCCCTCGCCTCCCCCTTCCTCATCTTCGGCGCACTCGCAGGCCTTGAGGCGCTCGGCGACTGGTGGTGGAACGAATGAGCCCCCGCGAGTTCGGGCCCGCCGACCACCACCCCGCCGAATACGACGCCCACACCGACTGGCTCAACGAACGCCCCGACGCCGACCACCCCGACCCCGACGACTACCGCGACTAGGAGAACCACCATGACCGACAACCCCCGCATGGTCGACCTGCCCTGGCACGACGGCACCACCCGCACCGTCCCAGAAGGAACCGCCTACATGGCAGTTAACGGCTTTGTGTACCTCGCCCAAGACGGCGGATGCATCTCCGCACGCGACGCGGCACGCGGCGGGCGGATTCACTCCTACTCCCCCGCCTCGGCCGCCGTCCGCATCTTCACCGAAGCGCCCGAGCCGCCCGTCAAGGTCAACGTGCCGACCGGCCTCGCAGCAGTCGTGTCAACGCCGGTGTACCCGAACGAGCCCGGCTACGTTCTCGCCCGAAAGGGGTGGCGCGGGCTGGAGACGGACCGGAGATATGACCCGAGCGAGGTCGCCAACGAACTCCGCGCCGGCGCTCGCGTCCTCTTCGAAGGCGTCGACGAATGATCACCGTCACCTGCGCGACATGCCACACCGCGCACACCGCCCGCATCATCCCCGCGCTGCGCTGGAAGCTCGGCCACGCCTGCCAACCCACGCGCCCCGCCGAAGCATCCGCGTACCAGCCGCGCCGCATGAAAGGCGACTGATGTTCACCCTCCACCTGCGCATCCCCCACCGCCCCGGCGACACACGCGACCTCACCGCAACCGCCCGCGACAACGAGCCAAGCGTCCGCCGCTTCCTCGACTCCATCGGCGTCCATCCCGTCGCCGCGATCCGCTACACCCGCGACGGCCTCGGCACCCACGCCACCTGCACCGTCCTCGCCTACCCCGAAAGGAGCGCCGCATGAGCGACCGCCGCCCCCACATCCTCATCGAGGACGTCACCTTCATGCTCGCCACCGGTGAGCACCCGTGGCGCATCGCCCAGCGCCTCGACATGACCCTCTCAGCCGTCAGTCGCGCCCTACAACGCGCCGGCCGCCACGACCTCGCGTGCCGCTTCGAGCGCATCGGGGTGACCGCATGAGCAACGTCGCCGAACTCGCCGCACTCCTCATCCTCGCGCTCGCACTCGTCGCCTGGATGATCACCCGCTACATCGACGAGAACAAGGAGGACTGATGATCCAGCACACCAGCGGCATCCACGATGTGCCCGAGAGCGACTACCACGGCGACCGTCGCAGCCTCTCCGTCAGCGGCGCGAAGGTTCTCCTCGACTGCCCCGCCCGCTACCGATGGCAGCAGGACAACCCGGTGCACAAGGATGCGTACGACTTCGGGCACGTCGCCCACGAACTCATCCTCGGCAAGGGCGCCGGGTATCGCGTCCTCGACTTCGACTCATGGCGATCGAAGGACGCCCGCGAAGCGAAGGAGCAGGCCCACGCCGACGGTGTCGCGCCCATCCTCACCGCCGAGCACGAACGCGCCGTCGCACTCGCCGACGCGGTGAAGGCGCACCCGACGGCCGCGGCGATCCTCGCCAACGGCCACGCCGAGAAAGCGATCTACGCCGAGCACGCCGACACGGGCGTCCTGCTGCGGGGCCGCGCCGACTGGCTCACCGCCAAGGCCGATGGCACGCCCGTCGTCGTCGACGTCAAGACCACCGTCAGCGCCGCCCCGAAGAACATCGACCGAGCAATGGCCGACTACGGGTACGCGATGCAGGCCGCCTGGTACACCGACCTGCTCGCCCTCAACGGGACACCCGACGCGTCCTTCATCTTTTTGTTTGTCGAGAAGACCGCGCCCCACTTCGTCACCCTCGCCACACCGAGCGACGACGCCCTCGAGTGGGGACGCGCGAAGAACGAGAAAGCTATCCGCCTCTACGCCGAATGCGCCAACACCGACACCTGGCCCGGCTACCCCACCCACGAAGCGAACGTGCCCGCCTGGGCATGGAAGGACATCGACGAAGCATGAGCAACGAACTCGCACCCCAGAACAGCACCGCAATCCTCGACACGCAGATGCGTTACGCCGAGGTGCTCGCACAGTCCGAGCTCGTGCCGCAGGCGTACCGCGGCAAGCCAGCGAACTGCCTCCTCGCGATCGGCCTCGGCCAGTCGATGGGCCTGTCCCCGTCAGAGGCGCTCATGCGCATCGACGTCATCCAGGGCAAGGCCACCGCGTCCGCCGAGCTCGTCGCCTCGAACGTACGCCGCGCCGGCCACAAGCTGCGCCTCGAGGTGAACCAGAACCCGCCCGCCGCGCGCTGCGTCATCGTCCGCGCCGACGACCCGGACTATGAGCACGTCGTCATCCGCGATGAGGCGTGGGCGAAGCAGATGGGCCTGTCGAGCAAGGACAACTACAAGAAGCAGCCCGCGACGATGCTCGGATGGCGCGCCATCACCGCGTGCGCACGCCAGGCCTGCCCCGAGGCGCTGTACGGCGTCACGTACACCGCCGACGAGATGCTCGACGCCTCCCCGTCGCGCCCCTCTCGCCACACCGCGACCCGCCAGGCACCCGCGATCAGCGCCGCCGACTTCGGCATGCCCGACACGACCGGCGACGAGCCCGCCGTCGACACGACCACCGGCGAAGTCATCGAGGAGCAGGCATGAGCACCCGAACGGTCGACGTCGGCGACGGCCACATCGTCACGCACCTCGACGAACCGGCGCCGCTGCACCCGGAACGCGCGGCCTGCGACATGGTCACGCACACCCTCGTCACGACAACACCCGCGACAGGCACCACCGACTGCGAATGCGGACACGTCAAGCTGCGCGGCCTGCACACACACATCTACCAGTGCTCCGTCTACGAAGCCTCGCATGGCAGCGAAGTCGGTAAGCGCATCGGATACGAACGCAACATCGCCGAGTGGAGCGTCTGCGACTGCCACCCCGCCGCGGAGGTGACCGCATGAGCGACTTCGACACTCCCCTGACGCGAGCACGCCGCGCGCACCTCGACGCGATCCGCGACGAAATGCACGCCATCGCCGCCACGGTGACGAACCCGCCGACGCGCGTGCAGGTCGACGACCTGTGGGCGCACGCCCGCCAGCACACCGACGACGGCGAGCAAGCACGCAAGCTCGTGCTCTCCGCGCTCCGCCTCGGATGGCGACCGATGGGAGAGCAGGCATGAGCGCCCAGTCCGACGCCACGAACCGCACCTACCTGCGTCGCGAAGCGCACAAGGCGTGGAAGCTCGGCGACGAGTACATGACCTCGGCGCACCACCTGCACGGCGACAAGCCGGAAGCCGGGAGCCCGTTCGAGATCACCGTACGCACCCGCATCCCACACCCCATGCGCGCCGTCACCGTCTACGCGCACGACCTGCCCGAAGCCCTGCACAAGGCCGCCGCGCTCCCGCTCAGCGTGTGGTGGGACGACGAGGAAGAGGAGGAGTCATGACCCGCGACCTCGACACCGAAGGCCCCGTCGGCGGGCAGCAGCAGATGCACTGCCCGCCGTGCCCGTTCAAGGCGTGCCAGTGGTGTCCGTACCCCAGCATGAAAGAGGAGAACAAGTGAAGATCCTCGACCTTTTCTGCGGAGCAGGCGGCGCGGGGATGGGCTACTCGCAGGCCGGATTCGACGCCATCGGCGTCGACATCGAAGCGCACCCGGACAACCCGCATGACGTCATCGTCGTCGACGCGATCGACGTGCTCGCCGACCGCGACTTCCTGCGCACCTTCGATGCCGTGCACGCGTCACCTCCGTGCCAGGGATTCACGACGATGAGCAACCGCTACCGCGGCAAGGGCGGCAAGACTGACGCCCACCCAAAGCTCATCGCCACCGTCCGTGAACACCTCGAGGCGGCCGGCACCCCGTACGTCATCGAGAACGTCCTCGGCGCCCGCAAGGAACTGCGCGCCCCGGTGCTGCTGCGCGGCGGCATGTTCGACCTCGGCGTCGACCGGCCACGCCTTTTCGAGACGAGCTTCCCCGTGGGCAGCCCCCCGAAGAACCGCAAGATCGCCAGCCCCATCGGCGTCTACGGCGCCAAGCCTGACGGGCGTCGACTGTGGACCCGAAAGGACGGCTCGTCGCAGTACGCCGCCCGCAACGTCGCCGAGGGGCGCCGGGCGATGGGCATCGACTGGATGACCTGGCCCGACCTCACCGAGGCGATACCGCCCGCATACACCCGATGGATCGGAGCACAACTCATGACGCACCTACGCGCAAACGAACCGTGCGACCTCGGCCCCTGCGCAGCCCCACGCGGACACGACGGCACCTGCCTCGAGGCGAGCGGGTGGACCTCATGACGTGCTGCCCGTGGCGCGCCTGCCTCATCCGAATCTGCCCGAACAACCCACGAAAGGAGACTCGAAATGGCGACTGCACCGAGCGTTTACGTCCCGCTGGACGTCAATTACCTGCGCGATCCGAAGGTGAGACGCGCCGGAAGTGACGCCGAAGTGCTGTTCGTGAGGTCACTTGCGCACGCGAAAGGCGGCGAAACGGACGGAATGATTCACGATTTCGACCTCGAAGTAGTCGCAATCGGCCTCAAGAACGTGCAGCGCAGGGTCGATGCGCTCGTGCGCGAAGGGCTCTGGATCGAGGTCGATGGCGGCTGGAGGATCGCCGGCTGGTTCAACTGGAACGAGCCGACCGCGAAGCTCCGCGAGCGCAAGAAGTCGCGGATTGCCGGGGCTTCCAAGACGAATCACCGCAAGCACATCGAGGCTGGTGAGGCGTACCGGCCGAACTGCCTTGTGTGCACCGGCGAGGTCGAACCGTGAACGCTCAACCGCACGGTGTAGCGCACGGTCTAGCGCGACGCTCCATTTTCGGGAGCGTGAACGCGACCGTGTGCGCAAAGGGAATGCACCGGACAACACCACACAACACAGCACAGGACAGGAAAAGGAAGCAGCGTGTGGTCACCCTTGCCGCCGAGCGTTGCGGTAGTAACGCGCGAGGCTCGCGACGCGACGGCGGCCACGAGAGAGATTCGGGGTGGGTGGCGTGCTGACACCTCGCATGCGGGCGGCGCTCGTCACGACGATGGTCGAAGCGCGCGACTGGAATCCGAAGGCGTGCAGTGAAGCGATCGACCGCATGGACGCCACCGGACGCTTCCAGCACCAGGCGTTCTACGTCAGCGTCGTCGGCCGCTACGTCTCAGCGCTCACCGAAGACGGACGGCCCCGCTTCACCACACCAGCCCTCCTCGCCGACGAAGGCGAGCACTGGACACACACACCCATCGAAGGCCGCAAAGCACGCGCCATCTGCACCACGCATGGCCTTCCGTTCCCCTGCGAAGACTGCAAGACCGACCCCAACCTCAAGCCACTCGACGACCCGAAGTCGTGGCGCGCGCAAGTACGTGTCGAGCGCGAACAAGCCGCCCAGAAGCGCCGGCAGATGACCGCCGACCAGGAAGCACGCCGAGACGCCGCACGACACGAAGCCGCACGCAAAAAAGCCCAACGCCTCGACGCAGCCCGCGCCGAACTACACCAAGGAGACCAGCAATGACCACCACCGACCTCAAGCCCGGCGACATCGTCCAGCACCCCGAGCACGGGTACGGCGTCGTCCTCAAGAACTTCCCTGGCGTCCCCACGATTTACTTCGCCGGCAAGCACGGTTACGAGAACACCACGCGCGGCTTCACCGGCTGGGAGCGCGTCAAGACCGTCCGCCCCGGACACGTGCAGGTGCGCATCGACGACCTCGAGCTCGGGCCGTCCGTGTACGAAACCGAAGGCGAGTTCGTCTCCAGCGTCATGCGCGATTTCCCTGAGTACAGCGAAGGCGACCTAAGGCTCATCTACCGCGCACTGGTCGCTCAGCGCGCCGAGAGCACGCCGCCCGCCGACGAGAAGCCCATGAGCGCCACCGTCACGCTGTACTGCCCCGACTGCGGGGAGCCGATCACAAACACCGCCATGGTCGAGGTCAACCGCGAGGGTGATCGGTATCTCGACTTTTGCAACGTGAACGTCCACACCTGCCCGCCCGCGCAGCCCGACGAGCCGACCGAGTTCGGCGCAAAGGCGACAGTCGCCCAGGCCGACGGGCACATCGAACGCTGGCTCAACATGCACGCCCCGCCCCAGGGCCGCCGCGGATGGCTCACGTGGGACGCGCGCGACACCGCCGGCAGCACGCCAGGGCAGTCGAAGTGGGCCGACTGGAGCGAGATCATCCAGCGCGGCACCGTGACGCTCGGCTGGGACGAGTGATGGCAGCCCGCATCCGCCCCAAGCTCACCGAGCAGGTCATGCTCTGCCGCGCCTGCGACACGTACTTCCGCGGCGAGTCGAACTTCGACAAGCACCGCATCGGTGACTTCGGCGTCGACCGCCGCTGCGCCGATCCCGCCGACGTCGGCCTCGCCTACCGCGACGACAAGGGCTACTGGGCCGGGCAGCCGATGACCGACGAGCAGAAACGCAAAGCCGGGTGGCTCAACGACGAGACCACCCCCGAGAAGCAATCGCCTCTCGATTCTCCCGGCCTCTGACGCCGAAAACGTCTCCCAGTACCCCCCACGACCACGAAAGGCTCTCAGATGCCCCATTCACCGCTCTGGCTCCCACCGAAGCCCGCACCGTCCACGCGCGGAGATGACTGGCACAACCGCGCCGCGTGCATCGGCCACGAACGCACATTCGACGACGCCGACCTCGAACTGCACACCACGAGCCGCAAACCAACATTCGACGCCACCAACGACGCCCTCGCCATATGCGGAGGATGCCCCGCCAGAACGCAGTGCACCAACGACGCGCTACGCATCGAAAAGGGCACGCGCAGCTCAGAACGCTTCAGCATCCGAGGCGGACTCACCCCAACCGAACGAGCCAACACGAAGAAGGCAGCAGCATGAACGAGCCCACCACCACACTTGTCGGCAACCTCGTCGCGGACCCCGAGCTCCGGTACACGCCGAACGGTGCCGCCGTCTGCAACTTCAAGGTTGCGCAGACACCCCGCACCTTCGATCGCCAGTCGAACGAGTGGAAGGACGGCGAAGCGATCTTCATGCCGTGCTCGATCTGGCGTGAGGCCGCCGAGAACGTCCGCGAGTCGTTCAAGCGCGGCGATCGTGTCATCGTCACCGGCCGTCTGAAGTCTCGCTCGTACGAGACGAAGGAAGGCGACAAGCGCACCATCATCGAGCTTGACGCCGAGGAGGTCGGTGCGTCCGTGAAGTACGCGACCGCCACCATCAAGCGCGCCGAGAAGAGCAGCGGCTACACGGGCCATCAGCGCGACGACGGGTCGTGGACGCCGAACCGTGAGTCGGCGTTCAACTCGGCGACCGGCCGCGGAGGGTTCGGGCAGCAGCAGGGCGGCGACCCGTGGGCGACGCGGGGCGGCACGGCTGGGGCTCCGTTTTGAGCCGCGCCGAGTTCACGACCGTCGGCGACAAGTTCGCGAACATGAACGGTTCCCGCGGTAACCACTACGCGCACCAGACGCTCATGAACGCGTGGAAGGCCCGTGCGATAGTAGCGATCCGTCAGGCCAGGTGTGGCCCCGTCGCCGAGCCTGTCGTCATCACTGCGACCGTGCACCGCACCACTCGAGCCAGTAGCGACGCGCACAATGTCAGCCCGACGATCAAGGCGTGCGTCGACGCAGCCGTGCAGTGTGGGCTCATATCGGACGACAACGACAGCGTCGTGCACGCCGTCACCATTCGTCGCGGCCCCACCGTCCGCACCACCAACCCGAGCACCGGCAAGGACATTGCGCGCCCCGCCATCACGCTCGCCATCAGCACCGCCCCCGAAGGAGAGGCCCGATGACCTACTACTGCGATCGCTGCCTCAGCGAGCATGAGAGCCCCGCATTCGTGTGTACCGAATGCAAGGTGGGCGCGACGACCAGCAGGCCGCCCATTCCCCGCTACCGACTCACGCTGACGATCGACGGCAACACGTTCGACGAGATCGACGACGAGCTGCGCTCCCTCGCCAACGCCTCGACATACATGGACAGCCTGTTCACAGGGCAGGTTCGCCACGAATGGGCCATCTACAGCCCACGGGTCAAGCGTCACATGGAACACCGAAACCCAGACATGACACCCGAAAAGTACGACTACGAACTGAAGGCATGGGCAGACAGGCGACGCAAGGAGAAGAACCGATGACGACGACGCACCAGCGTGACGCCGACAATGCCGACACGTGGCTGCGATGGCTCGACGCGCCCGCACACCCCACCGGCACCGCCACCATCCGCGACGACGGCACCACCGCCATCGTCAGCTACGAAGTCGTCGCACAGATCAGCCACGACCAGATGCTCGACCTACTCGAGGAGACCCGATGAACATCCCCACCCACAACGTCCGCATCGACATTGCCACCTGCCCGAACTGCAAACGGGCGATCACTGCGGATGCTGTGGTGCGCGTCAAGGTTGAGCAGCCGAAGAGCTGGGCAGAGCGAGTCAACGTCACCGCGCCGGCGCAGCGCCCTGTCAGCCTCAACGTCACTGCGACGCCCGCCATCGTCGGCCTCGACATCAACCACTACTGCGGTGAGGCCGTGCGCGCGGAGGAGACCCGATGACCAGGAAGCTCACGCCCGCCCAGCTCGACGAGATCGAGGCGGGAGCGAAGAGGGCGACCCGGGGCCCGTGGCGAAAGAGCGGCACCTGGATAGACGCGGGTAAGTACGACGAAGTCCTCTGCCCCGGAGAGGTGTCCTGCATGTCCTACTGCTACGGCGGGTCGTCCACCATCGACGGGGACAATTTCGATGCCGACATCGCTCACATCGTCAACATGGACCCGACCACGACGCTCGCTCTCATCGCTGAGGTGCGGGAGCTGCGCGCCAAGGTGGAGCGGGCGCGGTTGCTGCACGAACCAAGCGGCGATCCCGAGGTCGACTCGCTGTCCACGTGCGATACCTGCACGGACTTGGACGGCAAGTCGCCACGGTGGCCGTGTGACACGATCAAGGCGCTCGGGGAGGAAGCATGAAGCTCCGACGCGATTGGGAATATTGGCTGGTGAACGGCACCGTCGCCGCCCTTGCCACACTCCTCGCGGTCTGCGCCGGCATCGTCGTGCACGCTGCTGTCACGCATGACGACTCGCCCGGCCCCGAGTGGACGCATGATCGCGGGTCGATCTACTGGTCGTGCACCGACAGCGGCCGCGCGCTCATCCGTGACGTCGATACCGGCTCGACGTTCCTCGACCGTGACGATCGCAAGTGTGACGCGGGAGGGTGACGATGAGCGATGACAGCGGTCCCACCTTCGTTCTCCTCCTCTCCTTCCGCCCGCCCGGCATGACCGATGAAGAGTTCTTGGAGTTGTGCTACTACCGCTACGCCTTTCCGCAGCGGATGATCTTCGGCTCCACCGAGTAAGCCAAGGCCCCGCCATCGTGCGGGGCTGCGGCATGTTCGTTTCTGTTGAATCCAACACTCGACGGGTAGAATCCAACATGCCCCGCCACCTCACAGAACGGCCCGCCCCACCGTGACTGCTGAACCGCTTACGCCCGCCGCCATCCGCAATCGGCTCCGCGCCGCTCTCTCAACCATCGACGCGCTCTACGACGAGATGCTGGAACCCGTCAGCCGATCCGGCCAAGGCGGCAGCAACGACACCGAACTCAACCGCACCGAACGCATCATCGCCGTGCGAGAAGAAGTCGGATACCAGACCTGGGCAACCATCGAAGCGATCTGCGACGAGTGCGCCATCGAAGAGCCCACCTGCAGCGAATACGAAGTCATCACGCACACGGCATGGCTACGCGACCACGCCGACGACTTCGCCGCATATTCGGGTGCACTCGACGCGCTGCAAGAAATGGAGGACTGCGCCGAAGCAGTCACCAACGTCGTCTTCGGCCACCACCGTCCACGCCTCGCGCTCGGTGCGTGCACCATCACCGCCTGCGACGGCATCGTGCGAGACGCCGGCCAGGACGACGCCGGCCACCAGATCGCACGCTGCACCCACTGCGGCGCGACAGCAGGCGTCCGATGGTGGGCCGAACGGATGCGCATGCCCGTACGCGACACGCTCACCGGCGCCGAACTCATCGTCCTCGCACACCAGCAGTACGGTCGACGCCTCACACCCGCCGCCATCCGCCAAGCCGTACGACGCGACATGCTCCACCCCGTCAAAGACACCCGCCCCCAAGCGTTCACCATGGCCGACTGCATCGGGTACTTGACACGAGCAAGCTAAGGCAGGCTAAAGTGTGACCAGACCAGGCACACGTGTCTGGAAAATCAGAAGCCCCCAGCCAATCGGCTTGGGGCTTCTTGCGTGTCCGGGCCTACTCGTGGCGAGGCCAGCCCGGACGTCGACCAAGTCCACGCGCACGCGCCCACCTAGCCACTGGCATCGGACGCAGCGTGTGGCCCACCATCCGGGGATGCCGCAGCGGATGGCGTGACACACCCCGCGCGCCTCAGGGAATGGCGGGGAGCTGCGGCCACAACGTGAATGGGGTGAGCCGTGAGCAAGCGTGACACCTACCGCGAGCACATCGACTGGGCCGACGTCGAGCGCGCGTACGCCGAGCAGCGGCACGAGCAAGACATGCGCGACCTCATGCTCCCCGAGCGAGGCGTCATCGTGGACGAGTGCAGGTGGGGCAAGAGGTGAGCAACCGCATCTGCGCCAAGCCCGGATGCCCCGAGCCCACGACGTCGAAGCACTGCGAGCGCCACGCACGCGAAGCCGACAAGGCCCGCGGCTCACGCGAGCAGCGCGGCTACGGCACGGCACACCAGCGCGAGCGGGCCGCCGCCATCCGCGCGCTCTCCCAAGGGCCGCTGACCTGTTGGCGATGCGGACAACCCATCTACCGTGCGAGCGACATGCACATCGGACACGACGGCAACCGACGCACGATGGGCCCCGAGCACGCCACGTGCAACCTCTCTGCCGCCGGCCGCGCGAGACACGGACTGCCGCCGCTTCCCAGGTAGACTGAGAGGGAAACGCAAGAGCGGCCCAGGCGGTGCGTCAACACCGTGATCCTGGGCCTGACCGAGTAGGAGCTCGGCTATGGCACATCGTACGTGCACCATCGACGGTTGCAATAAACCGCACCGGGCCAAGGGTCTGTGCGCATCGCACTACAACGCGCAGATGCCAAAGGGCATCCGGCATCCACGGCTCACCTTGACGTGCGCCGCGTGCGGCGTGGAGGTGCGAAACAAGACGCGACCAGCAGGCAGTCGCCGCACAGTCTGCTCGAACGAATGCAGGTACGTCCTCCGCTTCGGCAAGCCGATGCCGCCGCGCCCATCGAGCGCGCTCGTGCGTCACGAGACAGCGTCGCGCCTTGTCCGCACTGTCAGCCCTGCGCTAACCATCGTTCCGTCGACGCGGCACGGATTTATAGGCGTTACGTGTGGATGGTGCGGCACGCCGTTCGTGCACGACCTGCGAGTCACCGGCTTCGTCCCGTCATGGTGCTCAAGACAATGCCGAAGCAAGGGCGCGGAAGCCAAGCGAGACGCACTGCGCGGCAGGTTCAACATCAGCCGCCGCGAACGCCTCGCCATCTACGAGCGCGACGGCTGGACATGCCAGCTCTGCCAAGAGCCCGTCGACCCGACACTGCACTGGTCGGACAACATGTCAGCCTCGCTCGACCACATCGAGTGCCAATCATGGACGCTCATCCCCGACCACTCGCCCGCAAATCTGCGCCTCGCGCACCGCCTCTGTAACGCGCTTCGAGGCAACCGCCGAGACGCAGCCTGAGCCACCCAGGGGGAGGTTCCCCGGTCGCCACCAGTATCACCGTCGGTGAGGGTAACTGCGGTTTGTGCAACCCTGGGAACTTTTTTCACGTGACCATTCTTCGAGACGGCGAGGTGATGTGCTGTGGCGAGCCCGATCCCCAAGCACCCGAGCGTTCGCGCTCGTCGTCATGCGCAGAACTCAGGCTTCAAGCAGCTGCCGGCGGACGGGATTCCGGTCGATAAGCGCCCCGCGTGGCCGCTGCGACCTGACCCGACGATGACGGCGGAGCTGGAGCTGACGCAGGACAAGATCGCTGGGATGCAGGCCGACCTCGCTGAGTGTGAGGATGGCCGCACGAGAGGCAGGCTGCGCAAGGACATCGGTGCAGCCGAGCTTCGGGCTGCGATCCTCAAGGCGAAGCTTGCCGAGGCCGGCGACGCGGAGCTTGAACTGTGGACGCAGCTTTGGGGCACGCCACAGGCTGCGCTCTGGGAGTCGGTGGCCTTCCAGCGGACTCTCGCCGTGTTTGTGCGCTATCAGATTCGCGGTGAGCAAGGCGATCTAAAGTGCGCTGCCGAGGCGCGGCAGATCAGCGACCGCCTCGGCCTGTCGCCGATGGCGCTGCAGAAGTTGCGCGCCGAGATCGAGAACGCTGAGGCCGCTGAGGATGCTGGCCGTAAGCGCCGCGGATCGAGTGCGCTCGCCGCTCCCCCGGCATCGGACGAGGGCGATGACCCGCGGCTTGTGCTGGTGGGCTGATGTCGACGCTGATCGTCCCGAAGTTGGACGAGCAGCCGTGGCCGACGCTGGGGCCGCAGATCGCGGCGTTCATCGAGGAGCGTGCGATCTTCGGGCCGGGCTCGCTCAAGGGGCAGCCTGCGCGGCTGGATGCTGACAAGAAGGCGGCGCTGTATCGGCTGTATGAGGTGTACCCGCAGGGGCACCCGTTGCAGGGGCGGCGCCGGTTCAAGCGTGGCTCGATCTCGTGGCGCAAGGGCCTCGCGAAGACCGAGTTCATGGCGTGGGTCGCGTTCGCGGAGCTGCATCCTGAGGGGCCGGTGCGCTGCGATGGTTTCGACGCTCATGGGCGTCCTGTTGGGCGGCCGGTGAATGACCCGTACATCCCGATGCTGGCTGTGACGGCCGAGCAGGTCGAAGAGTTGGCGTATGGGGCGCTGAACGTGATGTGTAGCGAGGGGCCGGACGCGGACATGTTCGACGTCAGCCTTGAGCGCATCATCCGCTTGGACGAGTACGGGCGCGCCGACGGCAAGGCTGTGCCGCTGTCGAACAACCCTGGCGCGCGTGATGGTGCACGCACGACGTTCCAGTGCTTCGACGAGCCGCACCGCCTGTACCTGCCGCGCGCGAAGAGCGCGCACGAGACGATGGTCGCGAACCTCGAGAAGCGTGTCCTCGAAGACCCGTGGGGCCTGTACGTCGGCACCGCCGGCGAACTCGGGCAGGAGTCGATCGCCGAGGGCATCCACGAGGAAGCGCTCGCGATCGAGCGCGGCGACATCGACGACCCGCAGCTGTTCCACTTCCACCGTGAAGCGGGCGGCACCTACGACATGTCGCAGCGCGAGCAGGTCATCGAGGCCGTGCGCGAGGCGACCGGCCCGGTCGGTGAGTACGGGCCGGGCCAGTTCGAGTCCATCGCGAAGCAGTGGGAGCGTCCGAGCGCCGACAAGGCGATGCTTGAGCGTCTTTGGCTGAACCGGTGGGTTCGTTCGGGGCAGCAGGCGTTCGACCCGAATGCGTGGGCCGATAATGGGCTGCTTGGCAGTATCCCTGACGGCGCGCTCGTCACTGCCGGTTTTGACGGCGCCCGCTACCGAGATTCGACGGCAATCGTAATCACCGAGGTTTCCTCGGGGCGGCAGGAGTTGTGGGCGCTGTGGGAGCGGCCCGCCGACGTCGACGAGTGGGAGCTTCCGCTCGACGAGCTGCGTGAGTCGATGAGCTACCTTTTCGAGGTCATGGACGTGTGGCGCCTGTACTGCGACCCGTTCTTCCTCGAGGAGACCGTCGCCGCATGGCAGGGACGCTGGCCGAAGAAGGTTTACGAGTGGCGCACGAACGTCGCCTCGACCGTCGTGCACGCCGTGCGCGCGTACCGCGAGGCCATCGCCTCTGGCGAGGTGCACTGGTCGCAGGGTGACCCGCAGGCCGCCGACCTCGCACGCCACATCGGCGCGGCCGGACGCCGACGCACGAACTTCGTCGACGACGACGGCCAGCCGCTGTTCATGCTGCAGAAGATCCACCCTGACAGGAAGTTCGACGCCGCGATGGCGGGATTGCTGTCGTGGGAAGCGCGCCGTGACGCGATCTCGTCCGGTGTCACCCGTGCCCGCTCGTCCAAGATGCTCGTTTTCTGAGAGGTGGTGACGCATGGCTGAGGCCACCCCGGGGCAACTCGCGCTGATCAACGCTCTCGAGGCGAAGCGCGGCGCGTGGAAGACGGACATCGACAAGTTCGACGCGTACCTGCGTGGTAAGCAGCCGTTGTCGTTCCTCTCAGATGAGATGCGCGAGGAGTTCGGCGACAAGATCACTGACCTCGTCATCAACTGGCCGCAGCTCGTCGTCGATACGTACGAGAACCGCCTCGACGTCGAGGGATTCCGCTTCCCCGGCGAGTCCGAGGGCAGCGAAGAGCTGTGGGCGATCTGGCAGGCGAACGACATGGACGAGCAGTCGATGCTCGGGCACGTCGACGCGCTCGGCCTCGCCCGCGCTTGCGTGATCGTCGGCGCCCCCGACGACCCGGACGCGGCGCCGATCATCACCGTGGAGTCTGCGCTCGACTGTGCTTGGACGCGCGACCCGCGCACCCGCAAGGTAACGGCCGCGATGAAGCGGTGGACGGGCGGAGACGACGGCAAGACGGACATGCTCAGCCTGTATGAGCCTGAACGGACGACGACGATGTCGAAGGGCAAGACGGGCTGGAATGTCGACGAGGTCGACGAGCATGGGCTCGGCGTGGTGCCGCTCGTGCCGCTGGTGAACCGCCCGCGCATCAAGTACCCCGACGGATTCTCCGAGATCGAGGCGATCATCGGGCTCGCGGACGCCGCGAACAAGATGGCGACCGACATGATGGTCTCCGGCGAGTACCACGCGATGCCGCGGCGCTGGGCGTTCGGCCTCAAGCGTGACGACTTCGTCGACGCGAACGGCGCCCTCAAGAATGCTTGGTCGGTTATCAAGGGCCGACTGTGGGCGAACGAGAACCCGGACGTGAAGGTCGGCCAGTTCAGCGAGTCTGACCTCAAGAACTTCCACGACACGATCCGACTGCTCGCGGCGATGGTGTCGCACCTGACGGCGCTGCCGCCGTACTACATCGCCTTCGAAGGCGGGAACCCGACGTCGGCGGACGCGATCCGCGCGTCTGAAGCTCCGCTGGTGAAGCGTATCGAGCGCAAGCAGGTCGCGTTCGGTGCGACGTGGGAAGAGGTCATGCGCCTGTGCATGCTCATTGTGGGCGGCGAGGTGCCTGATGGCGCGGAGCAGCTCGAGACGGTGTGGCGCGACCCGTCGACGCCGACCGTGGCGCAGATGGCGGATGCGGTTACGAAGAAGGCCGCGACGCGTGGCGCCGATGGGCGCCCGCTGATCCCGACGGAGCAGGCGCGCATCGACCTTGGCTACACGCCGGCGGAGCGTCAGCTCATGACGGAGATGGAGCGCGACTCGCTCGCCCTCGATCCGGTGAACGCGCCGTACCTGCAGGCGCCGGCGGTCTCTGATGGCGCGGGCGTTTCCTGACGCGGCGACGAGCCTGTACATGGCACAGCAGCGCCGCCTCTCACGCCTGAACCGCACCATGTCGGCGCGGTGGCGGTGGATGGGCAGCGACTTCGACGTGTCGTGGCAGCTCGTCAGCGGCCTTATCGCGGCGGATGTCACGCAGGCCCAGGGTGGCGCGGCGCAGGACGCGATCGACGCGGCCGCGCTCGTCATCCCAGCGTCGGACATGCTCGCCACGCCCAGCCCGGCAGGTTTCGCCGGTATTGCCTCTGATGGCCGTGACCTGACTTCGCTGCTGTATGGCGCCGTCGTGAAGGCGAAGAGCGTCGATGCGGAGTCCATCGCTGAGCGTCTCGAGGCGGGTCGGCTGTGGCTGGTCGGCGCGGCGGAGACGCAGGTCGCGGACGCGACGCGCCTGGCGTCGTCAGTGTCGACGGCCGCGAGCTCGTACTACGGGTATCAGCGGCTCGTCGCGCCCGGTTGCTGCAAGCGGTGCGCGGCGCTCGCGGGTAAGGAGTTCCGCTGGAACGACGGCTTTCAACGTCACCCGCGCTGCCGGTGTATCCATGTCCCCCTGCGCGAGAAGCGCAGCGGATACACGAATGACATCGACCCATCGCAGGTGCGCGACTTGACGAAGGCGCAGCGCCGCGCGATTGACGACGGCGCTGACATGACGGCCGTCATCAACGCGGATCGTGGCCGCTCACGAAACGGCATGACGACGAGCGAGGGCACCACGAAGCGCGGCTGGCACGCGTACGTGCAGCGCGCGATCGACCATGAGCAGGGAGCGAGCACGGCGTACACGACGACCGGGTACCGGCAGCAGGGGTTCGTGAAGAACTACCCCGTCAGGCGCGTGTCGAAGCAGCGTCTCACTCCGGAGGCGATCTATCGGCTGTGCGGCAATGACCGTGACGCCGCGATCCGCCACCTCGCCGCGAACGGGTACCTCGTCGCCGGCCATTCCCCGTCCGACGTCGCGCGTATCGCGCTCGGACGCACCTAGACCATCGGCACCGCAACGGCGCCGACACCATGCACCGAAACGGAGCACCCATGTCTGACGAGCAGACGATCGAACAGCAGGACGTCGAGCAGGCCGAAACGGTCGAGACGTCGCATGACTCTCATGAGGCGCCGGCCGCTGAGCCGAAGCCGACCGAAACGGTCGACTTCTGGAAGGCGAAGGCGCGCGAGCAGGAGAAGCGAGCGAAGGCAAACGCTGATGCCGCGACGAAGCTCAAGGAGATCGAGGACCGCGACCTGTCCGAGCTGGAAAAGGCGCAGCGCGCAGCGAAGGAGTACGGCGACGAGCTCGCCGCGCTCAAGGCTCGCGCCCTGCGCAACGAGGTCGCACTCGCCAAGGGCATCCCCGCTGAACTCGCGGGCCGCCTGCAGGGCGAGACCGAGGAGGAGCTCGCCGCCGATGCGGACAAGCTCCTCGCGCTCGTCGGAACCCCGAAGCGCACCCTGCAGCCCGACAAGGGTCAGGGCGCGCGTGAGACCTCCGCTGAGGCCGATGCCGACGCGGAGTACCGCAAGTACTTCCCGACTGACTGAAAGGCGTAGGACTCATGGCTGAGTACCTCCCGATCTACCTTCCCGGCCAGCGCCTCACGCTGAAGGCGTCGGCCCCGATCACGGCTGGTCAGCTGCTCGAGGTGTCCGGCGACGGCACCGTCGCGCCCGCTGCCGCTGGCTCCCTCAAGACCGTCGGCGTCGCCGGCTTCGATGCCGCGCAGAACGACAACGTGACGGTCTACGCGGGTGGCGTGCAGAAGCTCGTCGCTGCAGGCCCCGTCACGGCCGGCGACCAGGTCGCTGCTGCCGCTGCCGGCAAGGCTGCGACCGGCACGACCGGCGTCCTCGGCGTCGCCCTGTCCACCGCTGCAGATGGCGCGTCTGTTCGCGTCCTGTTCAACCGCTGAAAGGACGTGAGCTGACACATGGCTACGTACCCCCAGAACATCGCGCTCGACGCCGTCGCGGCGATGCGCCTCATGCAGAAGCCCGAGATCGTCGCGCGGCGCATGCAGGAGCTCGGCGACCTGCGCTACATCGGAACGTCGCTGCTCAAGGGCCGTCAGAACTCCGTCGGCGGCGCCGTCGGCTACGAGATGGCCGAGGGCATCTTCGCGGATGACGCCCCCGAGGTCGTCGCGCCTGGCGCCGAGTACACCCTCACGACGATCGGTGACGGCCCGGCCGGCACCGCCCGCGTCGCGAAGTGGGGCAAGGACTCCATCGTCACCGACGAATCGATCAAGCGTCGCGCGATGGACCCGGTGAACAAGGGCCTGCTCAAGCTCGTGAACTCGGCTGCGCTCGTCATCGACAAGTCGTGCACGTCGGTTATCGCGTCGGCCGTCACGAACACCGCCGCAGCTGCGGCGAAGTGGTCGACCGGCCCGGACACGATCCTGCAGGACATCATGCTCGCGCAGGCCAAGGTGACCGGCCTGAACATGGGCTACCAGCCGGACACGCTGCTCGTCGACGACACGACGTGGGCCTACCTCGCGTCGAACAAGAACATCGCGACGCTGATGGCGCGTGAGACGCAGGACAACCCGGTTTACACGGGTCGCTTCCAGATCCTCGCGGGCCTGCAGGTCGTGCATGTGCCGGCCGCGAACCTTCCTGGTGGCGCCGGTACGAGCGCGTACATCCTCGACTCGAACCAGCTTGGCTTCATCGCCAAGGAGGACCTCGGTGGCGGCTACCAGTCCGCCGGCGACCTCGTCGAGACGAAGGTCATCCGCGACGACTACACGGACTCGTACCGCATCCGTGCGCGTGCGAACTTCGCGCCCGTCGTCACCGACCCCGGTGCCGGTTTCCGCATCACGGGTGTCGCCTGATGGCTGCTCGCACTAAGGAGATGCCGAAGGGTGACGTCGAGGTCGTCGAGGCTCCGGTCGAGAAGTCGACCGGCCTCGTCGTCACGGCGGCGATGGTCACGGCGCGCGACAAGGCAGGCCGCCCGTTCAGCCTGTTCGCTGGCGATGTCGTCACCGACAAGATCGGCGACGACTCGCTCGAGCACCTGAAGTCGCTGGGCTTCGTGAAGGAAGCCTGAGAGGGGGTGGCCTGTGGCTGTTGTGAGTGTCGATGACGTCGCGAAGGGCATGGGCCGCCCCGTCGACGAGCTGAATGAGGGTCAGGTTGGGCAGGCGATCGAGGACGCTGAGACGCTGCTTCGCATCAAGCTCGGCGACCTCACTTCCCTCGACCAGGACGTGCTCAAGCTCGTCGTGCGTCTCGCGGTGACGGACTACGTCCAGAACCCCGAGGGCGCGGCCGAGGAGTCGTGGACGATGGATGACGCGTCGCACACGGTGAAGCGCGGCGGCGCGCCTGATGGACGCGTGTCGATCCTGCCCGAGTGGCTGGAGTGGCTGCGTCCGCCGTCGTCGGGCGGTTCGTTCTCGATCGCGCCGGGGTGATGTGCGTGAGCTTCACTCCCCCGCCCGCGGCGCGGTTCGCTCGCGGCTCTGAATCCCTCATGGTCGACGAGTGTCGCGTGGAGGTGCCTGGTGGTGTCGTGACTGACCCGGATACGTTGCAGGACGTTGTGTCGTGGCGCGTGTTGTATGAGGGCCGGTGCCGCCTGCAGCGTGTGAATGTGCAGGCGTCGGAGGTGGAGGCGGCTGCTGCGTTCGCGGGTAAGACGCCGACGGACTTGCGGTTGCCGCTGGGTGCGCCTGAGTTGCCGAATGGGGCGCGTGTGACGGTGACTCGGCATGCGCGTCTTGTTGGTCGTCAGATGACGGTGAAGGGTCGCAGCTTCCAGACCTTCGAGCGTGATGCTCGGTATGCGTGCGAGGGGGTGGACTGGTGACGGAACTTTCCCAGCTTGCGGCGGCGCTTGGTCGCGTGTCGACGGTGCGCGCTGTGGTGCCGGTTGTGCAGGCGTCGAAGGTGGCGGCGACGAATGTCCTGAAGCAGCAGGCATCCGGGCATCGTCATGCGAGGGGCTTGCCTGGCGCGATGAAGGGCGAGTCAATCCTCGGCGGTCTCGGTTATGAGTCCGGCCCGGAGGCGCGTGGCGTCGGCAAGCTCGAGAACCTGTACTACTTCGGCAGCTCGCGGATGGCGCCGCAGATCCCTGATCCGGTTATCGCGTTGCATGCTGAGGCTCCCGTGGTGGAGCGCAAGATCGCGGACGCGGTGTGCGCTGAGATTGTGAGGCGGCTGTGAGGCCGGCGCTTCCTGATTCGCATGCGCAGGCGCTGCTCGTGGCGGTGAAGGCTGCGGTCGGTGGTGTCGTGACGTACCTCGATGAGGTGCCGGATGATCCGCCGTATCCGTATGTTGTCGTCGAGTCTGATTCGGCGCAGTCGTCGCCGGAGTCCGTGGGTGACGTCAACGAGCGCGGCACCTTCCACCCGCGCGTCCTCGTCGCTGCGTTGTCGCCGGCGAAGGCGCGGCAGGTGCGTGACCGTCTCGAGGCGCTGTACGACACGGCGACGCCGATCGTTGGCGGGCGCCTCGTCGAGGTGGAGAAGCTCGTCGCCGGCAACATCGCGCGCGACCCCGACCTTGCGCGGCCCGTGTGGTGGTGCCGCGATCAGCTCGAGGTGCGCTCGTACGCCGCCTGACCCGACCGAACAACGAACAGAGGGCCGTCCCGATGGGGCGGCCTTTCGCATTCCCAAGAAAGGCCCGACATGGCTGATCTCGACGGATTCGTGGACGCGTACGACGCCGCCAATCACGGCAAGAAGGTGCGCGTCCCCGAGCACTTCCTGGGCGATGACTCGCCCTTCCCGAACCTGCGCGCGACGCCCCTGTCGCGTGGCAAGAAGTCCCCGGACGCCGGGGCAACAACCGACTCTGAGGAGAAGAAGTAATGCCCCTGGCTCTGGCGGCCGGCACGACGAAGCTGGCCCTTTTCTCGTCCATTCCCGGCGCGACCGATGCGGAGCGTAAGGCTCTGCCGGTGGCTACCTTCACGGGCACGGGTGTCATCGACGCTGCGTGCCGGATCGCGAAGTCTGACTTCAAGCTTGGCGCGAAGGAGGACAAGACGGTCACCGACCCGGCGCTGTGCGATCAGGTCGAGTCCGAGGTGCCGACCTTCGCGCAGTACGAGGGCAGCATCACGCCGTTCCGCTACTTCAAGGACGGTAAGCCGGAGGCTTCGACGGCCCCTGGCGGTGAGATCGGTGACGCGGTGTACCAGGCGCTGAAGACGATGGGTACGCGTCTGTGGATCGCTCGTCGTGACACGTCGAAGAAGTCGACTGAGGCGTGGGCGCAGGGTGACGAGTACGAGCTTTTCGAGGTCGTCACTGGCTCCCCGCAGCAGGTCGAGGGTGAGGGCTACATCAAGCGTCCGATCACGCTGTATGTGCAGCGCGCTTGGGCGGGTGTCGTCGCAGCCTGACCGCTCCCACATTCACCCCGCCCGCGGCCACCTCTGCCGGTCGCGGGCGGGGCTTCCACACCCTTGAGGCGGAGGGGTCTCTAGCAGAGGAGAGATGGATATGAGCAAGAAGCAGAGTGTGAAGACGGACGATTTCAAGCTGCCTGAGTGGCTCGCCGACGACGAGTACGGCAGTGAGACTTTCGAGGTGTTCACGCACCCGAAGACGAAGCAGTACTTGCAGGCTCGTGCTGCGCATGATGTGGCGCGCGAAGAGTTCGACAAGCTGGAGGCGGAGCTGCTCGCGCCCGTCGATGAGGAGCTCGCGCCGGACGTCGCGGTCGGTGACATCGACCCGCGTCAGGAGCGCCTCGAGGCGCTTGCGGCCGAGATCGGTGAGGCTGTGGCGAAGGTCAACGAGCTCGCTCCGGCTGTTCGTGAGACGGCGCACGAGGTCGTCGTCTCGGACAAGCTGACGCTGGACGAGCTCAGCGAACTCGGCAACCTCGAGTCCGAGGGGCCGTTCATGGAGCTGCTCGCGCAGGCCGCGACGATCGACGGGGACGAGCTGCCTGCCGAGGGGTGGCGCAAGCTGGCGCGCAAGTGTGGCGTCGGGCAGTGGGCGAGCTTGCAGCATGACGTCCTGGAGTACCTGGGTATGCCGGGGGTGACGCCGGATTTCTCGCTGCTCACCTCGCCGACCATCCGCGAGTAGTCGATTACGTCGAGGCGGCGCGCTCGTGGGGTGTGCCGCCGTCGACGCTGATCGGCACGGGCCAGGGTGAGTGGACGGACAAGGATCGTCTGATCGCGGTGGCGCTGCATCTGCATGAGCGGTCGCTATGTTCCGGATGCTCGGGGCCGCTTGCCGAGTGGGACACCGAACAGGACTACGTGCCGCAGGAGCACACGTGCCCGAAGTGTGCGGCGCAGGAGAAGTATCGCGCCGAAAATGACCATCCCGAGCCGGGCGTGAAGGTCGCGTTCGTGAAGGAGAACCCGGAGCCAGATGCCGACGACGAGTTCGCGCCGGTCTTCGAGTGACTACCGGCCGATTCGCTGGCCGCGTTTCGCGTGGCCCCACCACAGGGCACCGCACGCAACTGCGATGACAGCGCAGATGAGCGCGCTGATCGGCGCTGGCCGACTCGCGTTCTGAACGGCGAGCAGCAAGAAAACAGCGGTCAGGGCGGCGAACGCGTCGCGCGACTTCAGCATGACCCAAACCTAACTGAACAGGAGGCCGCTCGTGGCGATTCAGCGTTCCGTGGTGATCCGTCTCGTCGCTGACGTGCGTGGCATGTCGGCGGGTATGGATGAGGCTGAGCGGTCGGTGACGCGTCTGGATCGTCGTGTGGCGGCGATGACGCGTGCGGTGCGGGCTGCTGCGGCTGAGTCGGCGCAGGCGTCGCAGCGTGTCGCGGCGGCGAAGCGTGTCGAGGCGTCGATGACGGAGCGTGCGGCTGCGGCTGAGCAGCGGGCGACGTCGGTGCGTGCGGCTGCGTCTGCGGCTGCGACGCGTGTCGGTGAGGCTGAGGCGCGCCTGGCGGATGTGCGTGCGGCGGGGACCGCTGAGATGGCGTCGCGGGTCACGGCTGCTGAGGAGCGCGTGACGAGCGTGCGCCGACAGGCGGAGGCTGCCGCTTCTCGTGTCGGGCAGGCTGAGGCTCGCCTGGCGGAGCTGCGTGCTGGCGGCGCGAACGTGTCGGCTGCTGAACTGAGCGCGGCCGAGCGTCGCGTGGAGCAGGCGCGCGCCACGGCTGCCGCTGCGGCTGATCGGGTGGGCATTGCCGAATCGCGCCTAGCCGAGCTGCGTGCCGCTTCCGGCGCATCTGCCGCCGAAGTCGCTGCGGCTGAACGCCGAGTCGAGGCTGCGCGCGCACGTCACGAGGCGGTGACGAATGCGGCGGCGTCGGCTGAGCAGCGGTTGACGGCGGCACAGGAGATGCAGGCTCGTGCGGCGGCGCAGGTGACGGCTGCTGAGGAGCGCGCGACGGCTGCGACGAACGCTCACGCGGCGGCGGCTCAGCGCAGCATCGCGCGTACGCAGGCGTGGAATGCGGCGGCCGGGAAGATGGCGATGGTCGGCGGCACGATCGGCCTCGGTCTCGGTCTTGCAGTCAAGCAGTTCATGGATTTCGACGAGGCCATGTCAGGTGTGCGCGCGAACTTGTCGGGCACGCCCGCTGAGATGGATGCCGTGCAGAACGCGGTGCGCCAGGCGGGCGCCGCGTCCGTTTTCTCGGCGACAGAGGCCGCGAACGCTGCGGAGGAGCTCGCGAAGGCAGGCTTGAAGGCGGCGGACATCACTGGTGGCGCGCTCACAGGTTCTATGGATCTCGCGGCGGCCGGTGGCGTGGGTCTTGCTCGCGCCGCTGAGGTCGCTGCGACCGCGATGGCGCAGTTCCACCTGAAGGGTCAGGACGTCGCGCACATCGCTGACGTCATGGCTGCCGGTGCGCTTGCCTCGACTGCATCCATCGACTCGCTCGCGCAGGGTATGGCCCAGGGCGGTGGCATGGCTGCGTCGCTCGGCATGAGCCTCGAGCAGACCGTCGGAGCCCTGAGCCTCTTCGACCAGAACGCGCTCAAGGGCAGCGACGGCGGTACGTCGCTGAAGACGATGCTGATGTCGCTGACGCCCAACTCAGAAGCCGCTGCGACGGCGATGGAGGACATCGGCCTGCAAGCGTTCGACGCGAACGGCAAGTTCGTGGGCCTCACGTCTGTCGCCGAACAGCTCAAGAATGGCATGAAGGACATGGGCGAAGAGCAGCGTCTCGCCGCCCTCAAGACCATCTTCGGTGCCGACGCAGCCCGCGCCGCGAACGTCCTCTACCAGGAGGGCGCCGCTGGGCTGCAGGACTACATCAACAAGGTGTCGGAGTCTGGTGTGGCGGCGCAGGTCGCTGCCGCGAAGCTCAACAACGCGAAGGGTGACCTCGAGAAGCTGAAGGGCGACTTCGAGAATGTCCTCATCGGAGCGGGTGAGGGCGCGAACGGCCCGATCCGTGGCCTGATCCAGAACGTCGACAAGCTGGTGTCTGCCTTCGGCGAGCTTCCCTCTGGCGTGCAGTCGGGCGTTGTGCAGATCGCGGCGTTCGGGTCGGCGGGTCTTCTTGCGGCGGCTGGTGTCATCAAGATGGTGAACGCGATCCGGTCGATTCGTTCCGGCGTCATGACGGCGGCCGGCGCGCTGCGTGACGGCGTTGGCGCTTTCACGAGCTGGGTGCGTGCGGGCGACTCGTCGGGCACGATGCTCGCGGGTCTGCGTGGCCGCGCAACGCAGGCAGCTAGCGCGATCCGCAACATGGGCGTCGTCGGAAAGGTGGGCCTGGGTCTACTCGCTGCGGGTCTCATCGCAGCGGGTGTCGCAGCGGCGACAGCTGGCCCGCAGATCGACAACTTCGGCCGCTCTGGCGCCGACCTTGGACGCGATTTGCGGACTGCTGCGGACGGCGGCAAGAACTTCGACAGCATCTTCTCGAACATGTCGCTCGCGGCTGCACGAGACCAGTCGCTCTCGCTGTCTGAGGCGACGAAGCTCCTTGGCGGCAATTACGACAAGGTTGACGACAAGGCCGACAAGTTCTTCACCGGCATGCTCAAGGGCGTGGGCGCCGCGAGCGGTGCAGCCAACTCGCTCGAAGCCGTCAAGGGCCGCTTCAAGGGTGTCGGCGATGAGCTTGCGTCGCTGGTGCAGGGTGGCCGTGCCGACGAGGCTGCACGTCAATTCTCAGCCCTGGCGCAAGCGATGGCTAAGAATGACACGGGCCCAGGCTGGGACAAGTCGACCTCTGCCGCAGATCGTTACAAGGCCGCTACGAAGGCCCTCATGGGTGCGATGCCCGGCTATTCGGACGCCCTGGCCCGCGCCTCCACCGAGCAGAAGAAGAACGCGGACGCGACAAACGCGGCGGCGCTCTCCGCGGTCAAGGCCGGCAACGCGAACGATCAGCAGAAGAAGTCTGTCGACGACCTCGCTGACTCGTACAAGAACCTGAACAACCTGCTGTTGCAGCAGCGAGCCGACGC
Source organism: Dermacoccus sp. UBA1591 (assembly GCF_002322065.1). Classification (NCBI taxonomy): domain Bacteria; kingdom Bacillati; phylum Actinomycetota; class Actinomycetes; order Micrococcales; family Dermacoccaceae; genus Dermacoccus; species Dermacoccus sp. UBA1591. The sequence goes on from NZ_DCNR01000096.1 coordinate 49,221, forward strand.
GCGCGGCTATCAGGCGGCGTTGGATGCGGCGACCGATGCGCTCAAGGAGAATGGGCGCACTCTCGACATCACGACCGAGAAGGGCCGCAATAACCAGGAGGCCCTCGACTCGATCGCGTCGTCTGCGGGCGAGTGGGCAGCGAGCGTGCTCAAGTCGACCGGCGACCAGCAGCGCGCCAACTCGATCCTGCAGGACGGGCGCCAGCAATACACCGACATGGCGATGGCGATGGGGAGGGGCCGCGAGGAGGCGACGAAGCTCGCCAACGAGATGGTCAAGATCGACGGGGTCAACACCGTCGATGTGAAGGTCGACGGCGTAGAGGCGGCTATCTACGGCGTCAACGTGCTTGGCGAGCAGGTCATCCGCCTCAAGGGCACGAGCCTAGAGATTCCCGCGTCCGTCGAGAACGGACCGCAGGTGCTGCAGATGATGGCCGCGATCAAGGATCTTCGCCTGTCCGAGGACGGCAAGACCATGACGGTCACGGCCGAGGCAATGAAGGTGCCTGAGACAAAGGCTGCAATCGAGTCGGTTCCTGGCATCGTGCACAACAAGGATGGCTCGGTCACGGTCGATGTGAAGGAGCTCGGCGCCGACGTCGCGAACAGGGCGATCGGCGAGTTGTCGACCGTCGCGCGGATGGCGAATGGGCAGATCGTGCACATCCCGGCCGGCACGAATGCTCCTGCCATCAAGTCGCTCATCGAAGGGCTCGGCGCGAAGTCGGTCGCGGTCAACGGCACGCAGGTGAAGATCAACACGAGCGCGCCGCTCGCGAACGCTGACCGCGAGAAGATCAACAAGCTCAAGGGCGCCGCGGTCAGCGCCAACGGCACGATGGTCACCATCGACTCGAAGGCGATCACCGGCCCAGCGCTCGCTGACTTGAACCGGCTAATGTCGGCGGCGCAGAACAAGACGGTATGGATCACGACGTACACGCAGACGATCCCGGTCGGCATCCGTAACCCGAATGCGGCCTCGAATGCTGCAAGTGGCGGCGTGACCGGCCTCCCGATGCGTGGCGGCGCGACAGGTGGCGCGATCAGTGACCTGTCGAGCCTGCCACGTTTCGCTTCCGGTGGCTATCTCGGGCGGATCAACGGCAAGCCGTACGGCTGGCAGGACGGTCGCGATGGTGGCCGTGTGCGCGGCCCTGGAACGGCGACGTCGGACCAGGTTGTCACGATGACTTCGCGCGGCCTGGTGCGCACCGCGAATGATGAGCACATCATCGCTGGTGACGAGGTCGCCGGCTTTGGTGGGCACGCAGGCATCTACCGCATGCGACAGATGGCGAAGGCCGGCGTCTTGCGCCGGTTCGCGTCTGGCGGGTCGGTCGACGACGACTGGACGCCTGACATGTCCGGCATCATGGCGTACGCGGCGTCGTTGAAGGTCGACCCGAGTGCGGTGACGGAGCAGCGCAAGAAGGTTGCCGATCAGAAGACGGCGCTGGACAAGGCGATCCGTGACTTGCGTGCGGCTCAGGCTGGTGTGCGCGGCAAGTCTGGTGCGGCGCGTGTGAAGGCTGAGAACGCGGTGGCGACGGCGATCGAGCGTCAGGCGAAGGCGACGCAGAACCTGTCGGCGGCGCGCTCGAAGCTCGCCGGGATGGAAGCACGCTCAGGGCAGGGCGCCGGACGTCAGTTCATCAGCGGAATCAGCGCATCGAACTGGACGAACAAGCGCTTCTTGGACGACATCGAGCGCATCAAGAAGCGTGGCTTCCCAATGGTCGCGCGCTCCCTGCTCGAGGACGGCTCCGACAGCGCGGTAAAGGCTGCCCATTCGTTCGCCGTCGGCGAGCGCAGTGAACTCGTCGTCGCCGACAGGGGCCTCAAGTTCTCCGACGCGCAGGCTGACCGCAAGTCGAAGCTGCTCGATGACCTCAAGGGCATCAGCACAGGTGAGGTCGCCGACCAGGCACGAGCGCAGGCCAACGCCCAGTTGATCGCGATGCAGGCCGCGAACCAGCGAATCGCGTGGGCGTCAGGGCCGACGACGGCGCGCCTCGAGGCGCGCTTGGATGTGCTCGCCGACGCGATCCGGTCGCAGCCGGCACCGATCGTGCAGGCGTCGCCGGTGAAGGTCATCACGCAACTCGATAGTCGTCCCATCGCCGAATCGACATTCGGGCATGGTGCACGCGAAGCACAGTGGGGCTCTGTCCTGCCTGGCGCTGAAGGAGGATGGTGACGGCATGGATCTGATACCGGGCCGGGCGACAAAGCTTTTCGGGAACGGGCGGTATGACGCCTTCCCCGTGATCGCGTCGCGCGGCGATGTGGTTTTGGCTACGTGGCGGTCCGCGGCGGAGCACGTCAACGACCACAACTCTTACGTGCGTGGCGCGCTCAGCACCGATGGCGGTCGCACGTACGGCGCGCCTTTCGTGCTGTACGACGATGGTGACCCCCTGATCGAGATCAGCGTGGGTGGCCTGGCGTGGGACGAGTCGCGGCAGCGGTGGGTTCTTCTGCTGCTGGCTGAGCACTTCGTGAACGCGACGACTGCGACGGTGCAGCGTCGCAGCGCGAAGGTCATCACCTCGCCGCTGCTTGCGACAGGATCGTCATGGTCGCAGCCGTCGCTCGATCTGCCACTCTCGGCTGCGTCGTGGTGGTTCGGCTGTGCGCTGTCCGCGTCGCCGGATGGGATGTGGGTTGCGGTCGGCTACGGCGTGATGGCGGGCGAGACGCAGCAGCGCCCGATCACGCTGACCAGCCGGGACGCAGGCAAGTCGTGGTCACCCCTGGCGCCGCTCGACGCCCCCGCAGACCTGAAGCTTTCGGAGGCGCCTATCCTGCGGCTCGCGTCCGGGACGTGGCTGATGACGATCCGCTGCGACTCTGATACGACAATTCACACAGCGACCAGCGATGACGGCGTGACGTGGACTTACGCCGGGCCCGTGCTCGGCGGGTACTCTGGCTTCCCGGCGACAGGGCAGGCCAGTGACGGGACGATCGTCATGCTGCTACGCGGCGGGTCGAACGGCCCCGACCCCGTTCACGGAAAATGGGCGTGGGCGTGGTCGCAGGATGACGGCGCTTCATGGTCGACTCGTGATGACTTCCCTGGCGGGGACCGCGCCATGATGTATGGCGGTCTTGCGCAGACCGCAGACGGGAACCTCGCGTGCGTGTTCGCTTCCGAGGACGACCCGGATCAGCCGTGGAAGTCGTCTTCGGTCTACTGGATGCGCTACACGATCGACCCGCTGACAGTGAAGCTCGAGTGGCTTCCAGTTTCGCCGGGCGTCGCTGTGCCTCGGGTGGCGATCTCGGGCGCGGGCATGCTGTCCGTCGACCGCGTCGTCGGCGACGCGTGGTCGGGCGAAGACATCGTCGAGGGTGTCCGCTTCCCGTCGGCGGTTGAGCAGGGCACGTGGTGGGATTACGAGCTGCAGCAGGGCCAGGCCGCGACGTACACTACGGGCGAGCGGTCGACTGGCGCCGTCGTCATGCCGATCCTGTCCGGGCCGATGCTGATTCACCCGACACAGCCGGAATTGTCGCTACGCGTCGACGTACTCACCGACGACTCGCGTGACCTGCCGATCGACACGGACGTGACGGCGGTGCCCGCCGCTGCAGGGTCGGACGAGCGCCCGCAGTACCCGATCGTGTCGACGTCGGGCATGCTCGGCAGCTACGTCGGGTCGACGAAGATCCGCACCCGCACCTTGAACGAGGAGCGGCGCCTGCGGCAGTGCGTCGCGGGGTTGTCGCCGCTGTTCTTCTCCCACCATCGCGGCATGGGTTTCCCGCCGTGGATCAGGATCACCGCGCTGACGTGGGAGAGATTCGTGAATCACTGCACGGACCCGCTCGCGTCGTGGGACGACGACGACGACATGTCGCAGTGGCGGAACTGGACGATCAAATGGGTCGAGCAGGAGCGGCCGTCGCCGACGATGCTTCGCCCGCACCGCCGCATCCGCGACGTCAACCGGCCCTTCGACAGCATCGCAGCAACGATTGAGGACTCATGAGCGACAACACCACCACCCCGGACACCGCAGTCGAGCCGGTCACCGACGGGCACGAGCCGGCACCGGACGAGACGCAGGGCCTGCCCGCCGTCGACACGTTCCGTGCGGTGCGCAAGCTCACAGCCGCGGAGGTCGAAGCGCCGGGCGCCCTCGACAACGCGAAGCAGGCCGCCTACCGCGAGGCCGTCATGCTCGCCACCCATGAGGGAGCGCGTGAGATGCCGCTGAACAACAGCATCGACGAACTCGCAACCCCCGACGGCGTCGGCGGCATGACGATCGAAGTCACGATCACCTGCGACATCGAGTAGCCGCCGCGCCGCACAACCAGACAGTCATACCCACCCCCTGAGGCCGCCCCTGACCGGGCGGCCTTTCGCGTGCACGAAAGGCGGTCGGGCATGGCTCTGACGGGCGCACAACTGAAGAAGGCCTTGTCGTCGGTTGGTGGCGGCTCGGGCATGGTCGCCTCGGCGGATCAGCTCGCGGCCGGCGCGAATGACGCGATGCGTCGTGTCGGCTGTAAGACGGTTATCGAGTGCGCGCTGTTCATGGCGACGCTCGCGCAGGAGTCGGCGGGCTTCCGCACGGCGACGGAGTACGGCAGCGGTCAGCGGTACGAGCCGTACATCGGCCGCGGCTTCGAGCAGGTCACGTGGCGCGCAAACTACGCCGCGTACGGGGCGTGGGCGAAGAGCAAGGGGCTCGTGTCTGACGCAAACCTCTTCGTGAATCAGCCCACCAGGCTCGCCGACTCGGCGCACTGGTGGATGACGGGCGTGTGGTACTGGACGATCCCGCGCTCGTGGGG
>NZ_DCNR01000096.1:54201-57785 GCF_002322065.1 Dermacoccus sp. UBA1591
CGCTCGTGGGGACAGTACACGTCACTCATCGACGCGGCCCGCAAGACGGGCTCGATCTGGACAGTGTCACGCGCCGTCAACGCGGGCGACCCGAACAGCACGATCACGCCGTGGGGCATGGACGCGCGCATCGCGCTGTTCGATGCGTTCAAGGCGCTCGGCTCCTCGATCGTGCCCGGCTCCACGTCGACGCCGACGTCGTCACCCGCGAGCGTCCCACCCGAAGCGATCCCCGCGTCCGTGGCGACCGTGACGGCCGCGATGACGGCACTGTACAACCGCGACAAGGGCGTGTACTGGGGCAACGGGTGGCGCGGGTGGCGTGAACTTCCTGACGGCATCAGCTCCGGCGCGTGGTGCGCCGCTTTCATCCAGCTCGGCCTCATCAAGGCGTGCGGCTACAACTGGGGCAAGTACTGCTCGGCGCCGGCGTACACGGTCGCGCTCGACCAGTGGATGCGCCGCTCACCCATGTTCACGCAGACGTCATACGCGAGCGCGCGTGAGGGCGACATCGTCTTCTTCCTCAACTCGGCTGGCACGTATCACGTCGAGTATGTGCGTCGCGGCCCGACGTCGAGCACGTCACACGACATGCAGACCATTGGCGGCAACACGTCGACGCCCGGCATCAGCCAATCTTTGAGCGCGGGTGGCACCGCCGCGATGAAGACGCGCGACGACCGCTACCTGAAGCTGCGCATCTGGCGCCCCACGTATGTCGCCGCGACCGACACGCCGGCCGAAACGCCGACAACGCCCGCCGAGGGCGACGCGCCCGCACCGAGCGGGCGCCCCACCCTCGACTCCGCCGACATTCCCGACGCGCCGCTGACGACGATGAACCCGATCGACGAGCTGCGCGTCAGCGAGGCTTTTGTCGAATCGTTGCACTCGTCGGCGGCGAAGGTATGCAAGGTTGACGCATATCTTGGCCGTGACCTCATCCTGTCGGGCCTGCCCATCGTCGCGTCCGCGTCAAAGATCGCCGTCGACGCGAACTCGACGGTACGCCGGCAAGCATCGCTCGAGTTCGCGCTCGACCAGTGGGGCGGCACATTCCGTGACCTGTGGGACGTCCTCGCCTACCCCGGCATGAGGCTACGCGTACGCTCCGGCTTCTCATGGGGCGGCGCCGAAGAAACCGTCCCAGTCGGCGAGTTCCTGTGCGACGACCCGCAAGTCGAGTGGCCGTCCGGGCGGATCAAGGTCGAAGCGCCCGACACGATGGCACTCGTCGGCATGTGCGGATTCGGTGGCATCACCAACTTCGCCGGGTACACACACCTCGACGTCTTTCGCTGGCTCATCGCCGAAGCCGACGCCGGCGCCGGAGTCATCGACCTATCCGGTGGCCTCGCCGACGCAAACAACATCCCATTCATCACGAAGGATGCGACGCAGACGGCACGCATCGACATGATCACCGAGCTCGCCGCGTCGATCGGCTGCGAGATCTTCAAGAGTCCCGTCGCGGGCCTGTATGTCGTGCGGCCGGTGCAGACGCCGGGTGTCGCGTCACGGTGGACGACGCGGGTGGGTCAGGACTTGACGCAGGTCACGAAGCAGGCGAAGAACAGCAGCGTGAAAAACGAGTGGCACGTCGTGTCTGAGCGCGCCGATCAGGGGCGGGGGCGTGGCGTGTGGCGCGACACGAACCCCGACTCTGCGACACGCGTCGACGGGCCATTCGGGCGCCGCACCGGCACCTATACGACGTCACTCATCGACGCCGACGACCGTGAAGCACTCGAAATGATGGCCGCCGCGATCGGCGCCCGCTTCATGGGCTCAGCCGTCGACATCTCATGGAAAGCCCTCGCCAACCCGCTCATGGAAGGCGGCGACGCCGTCGACGTCATCACCGACGAGCACGCCTACGGGTGCGTAGTCGACCGATTTGACATCCCCCTGGGCGCGCAGCGCGTCGCCGACGCGCAAGCACGCTCACTGACAATCCCAGGAGTGACGACGTGAGGACACCCCAGTATCAGCGGCCACGCTCACAAAGCGTGCACGGACGCCTGTCATGGGTCGACGACACACCAGACCCGGTCACAGGAAACCGTGAGCCCGCCCTCGTCGTCATCGACGAGGGCGAAACGTACGCCGTGCACCCCGTCGGCATGGCCGCTGCTGTCGGCGACATCGTCGCGCTCACGTGGGTCGGTGACACGCTTCTCATCTCTGGCGTCATCGCGCACGCCCCGAAGGAATCCACCCCACCAGCCGAGGAGGCGACCGAATGACCGCGTCGAGCAAAGAGACCGGACTGCCCTGGAGCGAAGGCTCCGACCTCGTCAAGAGCATCCCCGCGACAGAGCAGATGCGCGACCGGCAGCTCGCGGGCGCGCTGACCCTCACCGCGGTCAGCGAGCAGGACTTGCTGTCGCGCTTCTCGTCGCTCGGTTCGAATGATTACAGGCGGGTGCGTATCCCCTCCCTGAATCAGATCCGCGAGTGGGACGGGCAGCAGTGGCTCATCTACGACACGAAACCGATTCGCGTCACCGACAGCGGGGCATACCGGCTGTGGTACACCGGCCCAAACAATACGGCGCTGAACATCGGATCGGGCAAGCTGTGGTACGAGTATCAGCGCCAGGGGCGCACCTTCAAATGGCAGCTCTACCTCGAGCGCGCCGAAAATAGCAATCTGGGTGCCGGTGTCTACTACTTCCAGAGCCCTGTCGCGATCCGCTACACAGGGAGCATCAGCGACAACGCCGGCTGGGTGCGCTGCGCGGCGGACTCGTGGGAGACGCCGACACGAGTTGTCTGGACCGGCTCGTCAACCTTCCGTCTCGTCGCCGACAGCAAGACCGCGATCGGCTCTAGCTCACACTCGTGGGCAGCCGGAGACATCATCACTGCGGGCGGCGTCGCCTGGGTCGGAGGGTACAGGTGAGCCCGACCCTCAAAACTCTCGCCATCCGCCCCCTCGATGTGGGCCTCGCGCCGCTCAGTGCCACGTCAGGTGTCGCAGACGTCGAAGTGACAGTATCCGCCGACCGTGACGTCGCCCTCAACGACGGAACGTACATCGCCGGCGGCGTCCCGATCGTCGCAACGAGCATGCCGTCGACTGGTCTGAAGGTTCCCATCATCGCGAACGACGACCCCTCGATCACGACAGGCGCCGGATTCAGTCTCGTCGTGACAGCCCGCTACTCGCCGCGCCGCGGGCAGCACCGGCAGCGCACCGAGCTCGTGCGCCGCATCCTCATCACCAGCGCCGACCCGGACGTCGTCAACTTCGCCGACATGAAACCAGTCAGGCTCGTGCCCTTCTACATGCGCCCGGCGGAGTACGTCACGCACCTTGAGACGAACCTGTCTCAGGCGCAGACCGACCTGACGGCCGCACAGTCGACTGTCGCGGCGCAGACGCAGACGATCGCCGCCGTGCAGGCGCGCAACGCCTCACAAGCCGCGATGATCAGCGACCTCCAGGCGCAGTCGGCGGCGCTCACGCGGCAGGTGAAGCAGCTCCAGGATCAGGTCGCATACCTCATCGCGCACGGTGGCACGCCTCCCGTGACTTCGCCGTCAACCCCGGACGTCACCGCCACCGACCTCGGCGG
>NZ_DCNR01000097.1:0-597 GCF_002322065.1 Dermacoccus sp. UBA1591
CGAGACGAGGCCGATGCGGCCCTTGCCGGCGATGTTCGCCGGGATGATGCCGGCGTTCGACTCGCCGGGGCTGATGATGCCCGGGCAGTTCGGGCCGAGCAGGCGCGTCTTCGAACCCTTGCTCAAGTTGTAGAACTCGGCCGAGTCCCTCACCGGGATGCCCTCGGTGATGACGACCGCCAGCGGCATCTCGGCCTCGATGGCCTCGACCGCGGCGCTCTTGGCGAAGGGCGGCGGCACGAAGATCACGGNNGCCTCGAGGGCCTCCTTCTTCGCGGCAGCCGTGCCCGCGGAACCGGACACGATGGCGCCGGCGTGGCCCATCGTCTTGCCCTCGGGAGCGGTGAAGCCCGCGACGTAACCGACAACCGGCTTCGTCACGTTCTCCTTGATGTACGCCGCAGCGCGCTCCTCGGCGTCGCCGCCGATCTCACCGATCATGACGATCGCGTCGGTGTCGGGGTCGTTCTGGAACGCCTCGAGCGCGTCGATGTGCGTCGTGCCGATGACCGGGTCGCCGCCGATGCCGATGGCCGTCGAGAAACCGAAGTCACGCAGTTCGTACATCATCTGGTACGTCAGCGTGCCCGACTTCGA
>NZ_DCNR01000097.1:912-1468 GCF_002322065.1 Dermacoccus sp. UBA1591
CGGCGGCACGAAGATCACGGAGACGTTGGCGCCCGTCTCGGCCATGGCGTCCTTGACGGAGCCGAAGACCGGAACCTGCTTGGTCTCGCCGTTGACGTCGAAGTCAACCGTCTGGCCGGCCTTCTTCGGGTTGACGCCACCGACGACGTTCGTGCCCGAGGCGAGCATGCGCGCCGTGTGCTTCATGCCCTCGGAGCCGGTCATGCCCTGAACGATGACCTTGGAGTCAGCGTTGAGAAAAATCGACATGGAAGTCAGATCCCTTTCAGTTGGCCGCGGCCAGCTCGGCAGCCTTGCGGGCTGCGCCGTCCATGGTGTCCACGACCGTCACGAGCGGGTGGTTGAAGTCGGAGAGGATCGCACGGCCCTCTTCGACGTTGTTGCCGTCGAGGCGCACGACGAGCGGCTTTGTCGCCGCGTCGCCGAGCTTCTTCAGGGCGCCGACGATGCCGTTGGCGACGGCGTCGCACGCCGTGATGCCACCGAAGACGTTGACGAAGACGCTCTTGACCTGCTCGTCGTTCAGGATGACGTCGAGACCGTTGGCCATGACCTC
>NZ_DCNR01000097.1:1698-3693 GCF_002322065.1 Dermacoccus sp. UBA1591
GCGTAGGCGACGACGTCGAGCGTGCTCATGACGAGGCCGGCACCGTTGCCGATGATGCCGACGTTGCCGTCGAGCTTCACGTAGTTGAGGTCGAGCGCCTTGGCCTTGGCCTCCAGCGGGTCGGCCGCGGCCTTGTCCTCGAGAGCCTCGTGGTCGGGGTGACGGAAGCCAGCGTTCTCGTCGAGCGTCACCTTGCCGTCGAGCGCAATGATGTCGCCATCCTCGGTCTTGACGAGCGGGTTCACCTCGACCAGCGTCGCGTCCTCGTCGCGGTAGGTCTCCCACAGCTTGACGAGAACGGGCGCGACCTTCGCGGCCGTCTCGTCGTCGAACCCGGCGGCCTTGACGATCTCGTCAGCCTTCGCGCCGTCGATGCCGACGTTCGGGTCGACCTCGATGCGCGCGAGTGCCTCGGGACGCTCGACGGCGAGCTGCTCGATCTCGACGCCGCCCTCCTTCGAGCACATCGCGAGGTAGCTGCGGTTCGCTCGGTCGAGCAGGATCGAGAAGTAGTACTCCTCGGCGATCTTGGCGCCCTGGGCGATCATCACGGTGCCCACGGTGTGGCCCTTGATGTCCATGCCCAGGATGTCCTTGGCGTACTGCTCGGCCTCGTCAGCCGACTTGGCTACCTTGACGCCGCCGGCCTTGCCGCGACCACCGGTCTTGACCTGGGCCTTGACGACGGTGACACCGCCCGACTTCGCACCGATCTGCTCGGCGGCTGCCTTGGCTTCTTCCGGGGTGGTGGCCGTCTGGCCGGCCAGCACCGGAACGCCGTGCGCCTCGAACATGTCGCGCGCCTGGTACTCGAAGAGATCCACGCGAATCCATCCTCATCGTTGAAAGGAGTGTTCCTCTTGTGACTTTAACGCGCTTTGCCGTGCGGGGGTAACCAGGGGTCCGCGCCGGTGCTCTCAGGCGTGTGCGGACGCCGCGTCCCCGACGTTTTCGCGCACCCACGCGACGACCTCGTGCGTCGGCGCACCGGGCGTGAAGATGCGCGCGACACCCATGTCGAGCAGCGGCTTGATGTCGCCCTCGGGGATGATTCCGCCACCGAAGACGACGACGTCGTCGATGCCCTGCTCGCGCAGCAACGTCATCAGGCGCTCGAACTGCGTCATGTGCGAACCGGACAGGATCGACAGGCCGATCGCGTCGGCGTCCTCCTGCACCGCAGCCGTGACGATCTGCTCCGGCGTCTGGTGCAGGCCCGTGTAGATGACCTCCATGCCGGCGTCGCGCAACGCCCGCGCGATGACCTTCGCACCACGGTCGTGGCCGTCGAGGCCCGGCTTCGCGACGACGACGCGGAGTCGATCGGAGCCGTTCGTGGCGGCATTCGTAGGGGTGGCGTTCGTGGCAGGCGCGTGCTGGACCATGACTCAATCCTCTCGGGCGGTTACTCGCACTGTAACGCCCGCCACACCCTCCGCTCAGTTGATGATCCTCAACTCATGCGTGTCACAGCTTCGTGACGGGCGCGTAGCGCAGGAGCAGGCGCTTGGGTGGGCCGTCGCCGAAGTCGATGTGAGCCATCGCTCGGTCGCCCTGACCCTCGACGCGCACGACGGTGCCGAGGCCGAAGCTGTCGTGCGTCACCTTGTCGCCGGCGTCGAGGTTCGGGATCTCGCGCATGCCGCGGCCGACGGCGGAGTTCTTCGTGGTCGAGAACGAACCGGCCCCGGAGCTGCGACCGCTCGACGACATCCGCGCCACCGGCGCGGAGCCGCGCCCGATGACGGGGCCGTCATCGTCGTGCCTGCTGCCACCCGAGCCGTAGGGCGAACCGCCCCCGCTGCCGAACGCGGCGTACCCGCGCGGCTGGGACGACGCGAACGCCGTGGCCTCGCGCTCCCAGTGGACGAACTCCTCCGGGATCTCGCCGAGGAAGCGCGACGGCGGGTTGTACTGCGGCGCACCCCACGCGCTGCGCACGGCAGCGCGTGACAGGTGCAGGCGCTCGCGCGCCCGGGTGATGCCGACGTAGGC
>NZ_DCNR01000097.1:3963-11026 GCF_002322065.1 Dermacoccus sp. UBA1591
GCGTCCTTCGGTATCTCGTCCGCGTCGGCCACGAGGGAGACCTGCTCGAGGAAGTCCTCGAGCGTCGCGCCCGGGTAGTTGTCGTCGAACTCGTTGGCGACGGCGACGAGCTCGGCGAGGTTCTCGATGCGCGTCTCGTCCTGAGGATCCTTGCTCGTGCGCAGCTCCTTCAGATACCCCGTGCGCTCGAGGATCGCCTCGATGAGGGGGCCGACGCCGCTACCGGACTCGCGCGTCTGCCGCAGGCTCTCGAGGATCTCGGTGAAGCCCTTGACGGCGCTCACCGACCGCGTCGCGATGCCCGGCGCTTCGTCGGCCCGCGCGAGCGCCTCGATGAATGTGATGCGCTCCCGCTCCGCGAGCGCCCCGAGGCATGCCTCGGCGCGGTCACCGATGCCGCGCTTCGGTGTGTTGAGGATGCGGCGCAGGTTGACGGTGTCGGCCGGGTTCGAGATGACGCGCAGGTACGCGAGCGCGTCCTTGATCTCCTTGCGCTCGTAGAACCGCGTGCCACCGACGACCTTGTACGGCAGGCCGACACGGACGAATACCTCCTCGAGCGCGCGCGATTGAGCGTTCGTCCGGTAGAACACCGCGACGTCCTTGGGCTTGACGCCGTGATCGTCGCCGAGCTTGTCGATCGTGCGCGCGACGAACGCGGCCTCGTCATGCTCGGAATCGGCGACGTACCCGACGATCTTCTCGCCGTCGCCCTGATCGGACCACAGGTTCTTCTTGCGACGCTCCGGGTTGCGCTCGATGACGGAGTTCGCCGCGCCGAGGATGTTCTGCGTCGAACGGTAGTTCTGCTCGAGCAGGATCGTCGTCGCGTTCGGGTAGTCCTCCTCGAACTCGACGATGTTGCGGATCGTCGCCCCACGGAAGGCGTAGATCGACTGATCGGCGTCACCGACGACGCACAGGTCGGCCATGGGGACCGCGCTCGTGGCGCGCGAATCGCCCTCGGCGTCCTGGCTCGCCATGCCGCCCGAGGCGTGCTCACCGCCGGCGAGCTCGCGCACGAGGACGTACTGCGCGTGGTTCGTGTCCTGGTACTCGTCGACGAGGATGTGCCGGAAGCGGCGCCGGTAGTGCTCGGCCACCTGCGGGAACGCCTGCAGGATGGTGACCGTCGTCATGATGATGTCGTCGAAGTCGAGCGCGTTCGCCTGCCGCAGGCGCTGCTGGTAGAGACGGTAGGCCTCGGCGACCTTGCGCTCCTGATCCGTCTCGGCGCGCTTCGCGGCCTCCTCGGCGTCGATCAGCTCGTTCTTCAGGTTGCTCACCTGGAAACTGAACGACTTCGGCGGGTAGCGCTTCGGATCGAGGTCGAGATCGCGCGTCACCATCGCCATGAGGCGCTGACTGTCGGCCGCGTCGTAGATCGAGAACGTCGAGCGCAACCCCACATGCTTGGCTTCACGGCGCAGGATGCGCACGCACGCGGAGTGGAACGTGCTCACCCACATCGCGTTCGCCGCACCCCCGACGAGCTGCTCCACGCGCTCACGCATCTCGGCGGCCGCCTTGTTCGTGAAGGTGATCGCGAGGATCTGGCCGGGCTGCGCGCCACGCGCCGCCATCAGGTAGGCGATGCGATGCGTCAGCACGCGCGTCTTGCCCGAACCGGCGCCCGCGACGATGAGCAACGGCGTCCCGAAGTGCTCGACGGCCTGCGCCTGCTGCGGGTTCATGCCCTCGAGCAGGCTCGCAGGATCGGCCTCGAAACGTCGCGTGCCGCGCCCCGAATCGGGGCGACCCCAGTGCGATCCGCGACCCAGCATCGGCGCGTCGTCGCCCCATGTGCCGGCGTCGGCGGGGGCCTCGTCGGGCGGCGGTTCCTGCAGGGCCCACAACGGGATGCCGGACGCGTCGACCGCCCCCGGATCGACTGCGGCGGCCCCGGGAGCCTCCGTGCTCGGGGTACGCGACGGCGACGCGCCGGTACCGCTCCTGGAGGAGGGACGGGAGGCGTCGGCAGCGGTCAGCGGAAGGTCGTCGAAGAGGCCACTCATGATGAGGCCAGTCTAGGAGTGAGAAGCGACAACCGCTCAGTCGACGAGCGCGGCGGCCGCGCGGCCGAGGACGGCTGCGGGCATCGGGCTCGAGGCGGCAGGGGCGGGCGGCATCGTCGCCTACCCTTGGGGCGTGGATGTTCAGGCGATTCTCGATGCGATTCCGGCCCCGGCCGTCTACGTTCTGACCGGTCTCATCATCCTGCTCGAGAGCGTCGGCATCCCCCTGCCCGGCGAGATCATGCTCGTCACCGCGTCGCTGTTCGCCTCAGGGCCGCACCCGCACGTCAGCATCCACCTCGTCGCACTGGCCGCCATCCTCGGCGCCGTCATCGGCGACTCGATCGGCTACTACGTCGGTCGACACTTCGGTGAGCGCCTGTTCGCGTGGCTCGGCACACGCTTCCCCCATCACGTCAACGACGAGACGATCGGGTACGCCAAGCACGCCTTCCACACCCACGGCATCTGGGCGGTGTTCTTCGGACGCTTCGTCGCGCTGCTGCGCATCTTCGCCGGCCCACTCGCCGGCTCGCTGCACATGAAGTATGCGCGCTTCCTGGCCGCCAACGTGCTCGGCGCCATCTGCTGGGCCGGCGGCACCGCCTACGGCGTCCACTTCCTCGGCAAGATCGCCGAGAAGTGGATGAAGAACTTCTCCTACATCGGGCTCGGCGCCGCCATCGTCCTCGGCATCGTGTTGACGACGGTCGCCCGCAAGCGCATCAGCGCCAACGTCGCCGAGTACGCCGAACGCAAGCGCGCCGCCGGTGAAGAGATCAACCCCGCCGATCCGCGCGCGGTGAGCTGACGGACGCTCACCCGAGCATGGCTGGAGCGACGAACGCCTACCCTTGTGGCATGTCCACGCTCAACGAAATCCTCCTGCTCGTCCACCTGCTCGGCATGGCCGCCATCGTCGGTGGCTTCCTCGCTGTCCTCAAGGCGCCGCGCGCCATCCCCGCGATGGTGTGGGGCGCGCGCCTGCAGCTGCTCAGCGGGCTCGCGATGGTCGGCGTCGCCGAGTCGCAGCACTGGTCGCTCGACCACACGTGGGTCGCGGTGAAGCTCGTCATCGCCCTCATCGTCGCAGGTCTGCTCGAAGTCTCCTCGTCGAAGGAGAAGAAGGGCGACAGCGCCGCGCCGCTCGTCCAGGCCGCCGCTGCGCTCGCCGTCATCAACGTGGTCGTCGCGATCTTCTGGCACTGACCGGCCACCCCGCATGACGAGCGGGTGCGACGACGCATGAGGCGTCGACGCACCCGCTTCGCCGTCGGTGGCCACGCCCCGTCGACGCATCCGGTCGCCGGCTGGGCTCGTGGATGGCTCTGGGTGGCTCGGCGTCAACCTGAGGAGCCGAGCACCTGCCGCACCGATTCGAGCGCCCAGGGAGCCATGCCGCCGCTCGGGTAGCCGTCGGAGGTGGGGTCGACCACGTCGGCCGCCGCGAACCACGCCGCGTGCTGCGTCGAGCCCCCGACGTCGTGGACGGTGGGTTCGCTGGGCTCGTCGCAGCGGGCCGAGTAGATGAGGCGGACGGCGTGGAAGTCCTCGACCATCCCCTCCCTGCCATCGCCGACGCGGTGCGAGGACGAGACGTCCCACAACCGCGCGTCGCTGATGCGCTGCCCGGCCTCCTCCCAAACCTCGCGCGCGGCGGCCGCCTCGGGCGCCTCGCCGGCCTCGACCCCGCCCCCGGGCAGGATCCACAGCCCCGGACGCCCCGTCTCGCGCGACAGCTGCGTCAGCAGCACGCCCCTCTCGCTCGTCACGACCGCGTACGCAGCCAGGCGTTGGCGCACCAGATCGACCGGGCCGGCGGCGCGCGCGACACCCGCGAGGCGATGATGAGCCGCATGCATGCGCGCGACCTCGAACGTCAGCTCGACGCCGTCATGCACGAGTGTCGCCGTGCGTAGGGCGACCGGTTTGAACCCCGCGTCGCGCACCTGACGCCGCGGCGCGATGCCCTGCGCCAACCGGGCACGCAGCACCTCGCGACCGTCCTCCAGACCCCGCACGAAGATCGGGATGTCGGGGACGCCGTCGCCCTTCATCGCGCCGCTCGCAGTGCCGCGGCCCGTGCGTACTCGGCCTCGGCGAGACGGACGACCTGATCCCACGTCTGCGCCGGGCGATGCGTGCGGTTGTACTCGGCCATCGTCCGGCGCAGGTCGGTGTCGAGCGCGAGCCGGATGATGGCCTGCGCGAGGTCGTCGTCATCGCCCGCGAGCAGCCCGTTGACGCCCGAGGTGACGAACTCCGAGACGCCGCTCGTCGACGGCGCGACGACGGGCAGCCCTGACGAGCGCGCCTCGAGCGCCGCGATGCCGAACGACTCGAGCCGCGCCGGTGCGACGTACAGGTCTGAGGCGCGGTAGCGGTCGTGCAGTTGCGCGCGCGTCATGCGTCCTGGCAAGGAGACCCACTCGTGGGCGTCGGCGAGGTCAACGGCGCGCACGAGCTTCGGGCGCAGGTCGCCCTCCCCCGCGATCTCGAGCCGGACGTTCGGTGCCTCGCGGTGCACCGCCTTCATCACCGAGAAGAACTCGAGCGGACGCTTGCGCGTGGCCAGCCGCATCGCCGAGATGACACGCACCTCGTCGCCCGTGCGCGGCTCGCCGGGCGTCCACGCGTCGGCGTCGATGCCGTTCGGCAGCACGACGACCTCGTGGCCGCGGCCGGCCATGTCGCGGATCGGGCGCGCCGCGACCTGCGAGACCGCCGACAACGCAGCGCCGCCCTTGGCCCAGCGGCGTACGAAACCGAGCGGCTTGAGCAGCGGACCGGCCCACGCCATGACGGAGTGCCACGTCACCGCCGTCGGCAGGCCCAGATCGAGGGCGAGGCGGACGGCGTCGAAGGAGAACACGCTGATGACGCCGATGTGCGCGTGGACGACGTCGAAACCGCCTTTCGACAGCGCCAGGCGAAGCTGCGAGACGGCCATCGGATTGAGCGCGACATCGTGCGGCAACCCGAGCGAAAACCGATGCACCGGGATGCCGTCGACGATCTCGAGGCCGCTGTGCTGCTCACGGTGAGCCGGGGTGACGGTGTACGCAACGACCTCGTGCCCCTGCGCCACCAGGCGCTGCGCGAGGTCGTGCACCTGCACCTCGATGCCGCCCAGACGCGGCAGATAGCAGTCGGACACGAGGGCGATCTTCACGGCACGAGTCTTTCATGCGAGAGGATGAAGACGATGATCACCACCCCAGACGGCCAGCCGCGACGCACCCTCGTCGCATTCCATGCCCACCCCGACGACGAGGCGCTGCTCACCTCCGGCACGATGGCAAAGGCCGCGGCGCAGGGGCATCACGTCGTCCTCGTCGTGGCGACGGACGGCGCGCTCGGCCTCGCCGGGTCGGAATACGGAACGCCTGACGAACTCGCGGCGCGACGCTGGGACGAAGTATCGACCAGCGCCCGCGCGCTCGGGGTCGCCCGCTTGGAGACACTCGGCTACGCCGATTCGGGCATGGGCCCGCAGGTGTTTCCCGACCCGCCGGGCAAGCGGCGCTTCGTCACGGTGCCCGTCGAGGAAGCAGCCGAGGCGCTCGCCGTCATCCTGCGCGAGGAGGACGCCGACGTCCTGCTCACCTACGACGCCGCCGGAGGCTACGGCCACCGCGACCACGTGCGCGTCCATGAGGTCGGCGCGCACGCGGCTGAGCTGGCGGGCACGCCGCGCGTACTCGAGGCGACGGCGCCCCGCGACCTGCTCGTGCGCGCGCTGCACCTCGTGGCGCGTTTCTACCGTTTCCCCGACGACTTCGACATGGCCGGCTTCGAACGCGCCTACTCGGCCCGCATGGACATCACTCATCGCGTCAACGTCCTCCGTCAAGCGGGCGCGAAGCGAGCGTCGATGGCGGCGCACACGTCACAGGCGAGTGCTGACGGTGACGCCGACCGCACCCTCGCCGCGTTCCTGCGCATCCCGCGGCCGCTGTACGACATCGTCTTCGGACGCGAATGGTTCCGCGACCCCGCCCACGTCGGCCCCGTCAGCCACGACATCTTCGCAGGGCTGACCGAGCACGAGGACCGCGCCGAGTGATTTCGCCCTCGTCGTCCCGTCAGCCCGGGAGCACCTCGCCTGACGCCTCGTCCGGCCATGGATCCCGTTCCGAGGATTCACCTCTGTCGCCCGCGATGCCGCGTCCCAACGCGTGGCAGAGCGCGCAGGCCGTCATCGGCATCGGCCTGGCCGCGGCGATCCTGTACTGGGGCGTGCCGTGGTTCGGCGAGACGACATGGCCCGAGATCGGGCGGCATCTGCAACTGCTCGGGTGGGCGAGCAGCCTCGAACTGTTCGCGCTCGTCGCGTTCGGGCTGTGGCTCTACACCTTCGCGCTGACCGGCTCCATACCCGGGCTGGGGCACGTCAAGGCGCTCATCGTCAACGTCGCAGGGTCCGCGGCCGGCAACCTCCTCCCCGGCGGTGGCGCGGCCGGCGTCGCCGCGACCTACCTGATGCTGCGCTCCTGGGGGTTTCAGGCCGCAGCGATCTCGACGTCGGTCATCGTCACCGGCGTGTGGAACCTCGTCGCACGCCTCGCGATGCCGCTGCTCGGCGTCGCACTGCTCAGCTCGACGGACGCACTGCCGAAGGGAGTGCGTCGCGGCGCGCTGACCGGCGGAATCGTCGGGCTCGTCATCATCGCCGCGTTCGTCGGCGTGCTGCTCTCCCCCGGTCTGACGCAGCGGTTCGGCGCGTGGCTCGATCGCCGAGTCGGTGAACGTGTGCGACGTCGCCGGCCCGGTTTCGAGATCGAGGCCACGCTCGTCGATCAACGACGCCGTCTGGCGGGCGTGACGGCGCACGGGTGGGAGCCGATGACGGTGGGCGTCGTCGGGTACCTCGCCGTCTACTTCGTGCTGTTCTGGCGGACGATGGAGGCGGTCGGCGTCGACATGCCCCTGAGCAAGTTGTTCGCGGCATACGCCGTCGGGCGCCTGCTGACGACCGTCGGCGTGACGCCGGGCGGCCTCGGCGTGACGGAGGCCGGCACCCTCGCCGTCCTCGTCGCATGGGGCGC
>NZ_DCNR01000097.1:11362-15333 GCF_002322065.1 Dermacoccus sp. UBA1591
GGCTGAGGTACACCCGACGTGGCGGGGTCAGTTCTTCTTCGTCAGACGTGCGACCTGGCGGGCGCGGGCTTCGTCGGCGAGGTGGTCGTCGATCTCGCCCGGCTCGAACGGACGGCCCGTGGCGCGCTCGGCGGCGACGGCGATGAGGAAGTCCGCGAGCTTCGGGTTCGACGGCAGGATCGGGCCGTGCAGATACGACCCGATGACGTTGCGCGTGCGCGCGCCCTCCTTGCCGTCCTCGCCGTTGTTGCCAAAACCGGAACGCACGTCACCGAACGCACGCTGGCCGTCGCCGAGAACCGTCGAACCCGAGTGATTCTCGTACCCGACGACGTCGCCGAACTCGGTCGACAGCACGACGGGCCCGATCATGCGCTTCGCGTTGCCCTGCGTCGTGACGTCGAGGATGCCGAGACCGGGCAGCGTTTCGCCCTCGACGGTGCGGAACGCCTTGCCGAACAACTGGTACATGCCGCAGATCATGAGCATCGGGACGCCGACCTCAGCCATGCCGACGAGGCGCGGGCCGATGCGTTCGAGGTCGGCCTCGACGCGAGCCTGCCCCGAATCCTGGCCGCCACCGCCGACGACGAGGTGGATGTCGTCGGGCAGTTCGTCGCCGGGGTTGTGGCTCACGACGTTCGGTTCGTAACCGTGCCAGCGCAGGCGTGCCTCGAGGCAGCGCGTGTTGCCGAGGTCGCCGTAGATCGACATCTCCCGCGGGTACAGGTGCACGAGCGTGACGCGGCCCTTGCTCGGGCCACTCGGATCGCCCAGTGTCGTCGGGACGACATCCATCGCCGCCGGGTCCTCGTTGACCCGCGCCTGCACCTCACCCGATGTCGACGAGTCGACTCGCCCAGCATCCGTGGGCACCCCGCCCATCGCCGCGGGGTCGTCGTCGATCCGAGGGGCAGCCGTCGGCTGGGGGTTCGTCTGCTCGCTCATTCGGCGGCGTCCTCTCCGAAGTCGGGCAGGTCGTAGCGCTCGGCGAGCGTGCGACGCAGCGTCATCATGGCGGTGTACGTGCAGAAGATGCGCTTCGGTTCGTCGGCGTGCTCGGCGAGGAACCGATCAAGAGCGGCGTGCAGGTCGGGTTCGACCGCGCGCACCGCGACGCCGTCATAGGCGAGCCGCAAGGCCATGTCATAGGCGCGCACCCCACTCGTCAGTTCGACGCCGCGCTCGCGCAGCGACGCGAAGTTGACGTCGTAGAGCCATGAGACGTCGCGTCCGTCGGCGTAGTTGTCGTTGATTGCGACCATGCTCGCGACCGGCCGGCCCCCGTACGTCGACAGCGCGACGGTGAATCCGGCCGGGTTCTTGACGAGCACGAGCTCGAGTTCGGTGCCGTCGGCGTCGATCACCTCTCCGCGCCCGAACGGCGGCTGCACGGCTTCGAGTGCCGTCACCGCCGTCTCACCGCTGAACGCGTCGCCGAGCAGGCGGCGCGCCATCGACGTCGCCGCGGTCGCGTTGATCATCGCGGCCAGACCGTGCTGACGCATCTGCATGGGCCCGACGTTGCCGCTGCCATCGGCACGGTCGGCGAACGTCACGAGGAAGCGACGTTCGTCGAGCGGCTTGAGCAGACCGTCACCCGGGCCGACGAGCGGCGCGACGAAGTCGTCGTCGCTGCGCACGTCCTGCTCCATGAGCTCGCCGAGGCGGTCGGCGATCGTCTCGTCGACACCGAAGTACGACACCTCGACGCCATCGGCCAGGCGCCCCGCGATGCGCGCGACGAACGAGTCGTCGCGGTTGAGGACGACGCCCTGCGTGGTCTGTTCCGCCAGCTGTGCGAGCAGTTTCGCCGTGTAGTCGATCTCGGCGAATCGGTCGAGCTGGTCGCGTGCGACGTTGAGCAGCAGCGCATGCGTGGGCTTGACGACCTTCGCGAAGTGCAGCGAGTGCGCCTCGTCCAGCTCGAGCACCGCGATGTCGGCGTCGAGACCACCCTTGAGGGAGATCTCTCCGAGCACCGACGAGATGACGCCACGCGTGAAGTTCGAGCCCGTCGGGTTCGTGAACACGCGCAGACCGTGCGCGCGCAGCAGCGCGACGAGCATCTTCGTCGTCGTCGTCTTGCCGTTCGTGCCGGTGACGACGACGATGCCCTGCGGCAGGTCCGCGAGCGCCTGGGAGAGGAAACGCGGATCGATCTTCTCGACGACGAGACCGGGCAGGGCGCTTCCGCCCCCACGCAGCCTCGTCGCGATTCGCGCGGACTTGCCCGCGAGCACGGCAGCAGCAGTTCTCAACACCCGGCCAGCCTAGTGCGTGGTCCGCGCGACCTCCCGGACGGCACGCGCGGCGGAGGCGACGATCATCGTGACGCCCAGCGGGACGGCGACGAGTTCGAGCACAGCCGCGCCCACCCACCACGCACCGAAAGCGTTGACGTCCGTGCCCCACCCGAGGAACGTGACGACGACCCACGCGGCGCCCGCAGCCGCCGCGAGCACGTCGTGGGGCGCCGGGCGGGGCCAGGCACCCAACGTGCCACCCGAGGCCGGCCGGCTTACGGTGGCGCCATCGGGGTGCGCTGGGGTGCGGCGCTCCCCGCGCGTCCGGGGGCCGACGCAGGCGGCTGCCTCAGCATCGATACTTTCGTCAGGGATCGCCAGGTCCCCCAAGAACGGGTGCGGCCCACCCCCACCGCCTCGAGGCGTCAGCAGCAGATGCGCAACGCCCAGCCAGGCCGCGACGACTGCGATCGCGGCGACGACGTCGCCCAGCGCGTGCCAGTACGCCGCAATGACGCCGAGACACCCCAGCGTTCCCCAGGCTCCGGCGCCGACGAGCGCCGCACGCCGCCATCGCGGGGGCGCGAGGAGGACGACGGCGGCAGCGCTCGTCAGCGCGAGCGTGGCGTGCCCACTGGGCAGCGTCGCGACCTCAGGCGTGAGCACCCGGGCGAGCAGCAACTTGGCCGCCTGCGTGCTCAGATTGGCGCCGGCGATGACGAGCAGAGCGGAGGCGGCGCGCGGGGGCGTCACGGCCCATGCGCCGCCGCGGCGCAGCAGCGAAACCGGGAGCGCCACGACCGCCACGACAGCGACCACGAGCGCCCCGCGCGGTACCCACCCGACGCAGGCCGCGATCGTCTCGAACGTGCGGCCCGTACCACTCAACGCGTGCATGCCGTCCCGGGCCCTGCTGACCCCGCCCGGGAGATCACGCGCCATCGCCACGATTCCGACCACGACGGCTGCGAGCAGCATCATGAACGCGGCCGGCACGAAGCGCCGACCCCACGACCGCACCGCGTCGCGCGGCACACGGGCCACCATGGTCTGCTCGAGACCTCAGCCGACGGCGTCGTCGGCGGCGGCGCTGATCCACGCCAGCGTGAGCGCCGCCGTCACGGCGATGCTCACCAGGGAGACGAACGCCAGGACGAGCGAGACGTCGTGATCGAGCGGACGCACCCCGAGCGCGACGAAGATGAGGCCGACGCCGATGCTGCCCGCCAGGCTGAGCACGGGTCGCACCGCGTACGACGTGTCGCGCGGATGACGGCCGTGCTGGACGCGCTGCACGACGCCCAGCGCGATCGCGGCGAGGAACGTGGTCAGCAGAAAGGCCGCGATGACGTCGGCGGGCCGGTGCCAGTGTCCGACGAGCGTGCCCGCGCCGACGAACGTCACCCCGAAGCCGGCGAACGGCAGCAGCCATCGCCTGGCGCCCACGGGCGCGACGATGAGGGCAGCCGTGGCGATGCTCATCGCCACCGTCGAGTGCCCACTTGGCAACGAGTTCGACCACCAGTGCGGTTGCGTGGGCCAATAGGCCTTGAACAGCTGCGTCGTCACGTTCGCCACAGAGACGACGCAGACGGCCGCCGCCGCGAGAGCGAAACGGCGTCGCACGAGTGCGATCACGACGAACGCGAGCAGGAACGCGCCCGTGCTCGCGATCGTGATGTACGTCAGGGGGTCGACGATGTGCGCCCAGGCTCGCGCGCTGGA
>NZ_DCNR01000097.1:15547-25410 GCF_002322065.1 Dermacoccus sp. UBA1591
GTGAACACCCACAGCACCAGAAGGAACCCGGTGAGCGACACGAGCGCCATGGTCGTCACCGAGCAGACGAGACGACGCACGGACTCCGGGATGTCGCCGGCCGGCTCGGCGTCGTCGCCAGCGCGTGTCGCGCCCACGAGGTCATCGGCGCTCATCGCGCACCACCGCCGGGGCGTGCCGACCCGCCGGGCCGATCGTCGTGACCGCGTCGAGGACCACCGGGATGCGACGACGGCGCAGCCGTGCGGGCTGCGCCGTCGTCGTGCGTGAGCTCAGGAGGCATCAGGCCGTCACCTTCGAACTCACTCCCACTCGATGGTGCCCGGCGGCTTGCTCGTCACGTCGAGCACGACGCGGTTGACGTCGGCGACCTCGTTCGTGATGCGGTTCGAGATCTTGGCGAGCACGTCGTAGGGCAGGCGCGTCCAGTCGGCCGTCATCGCGTCCTCGCTCGATACGGGGCGCAGGACGATGGGGTGACCGTACGTACGGCCGTCGCCCTGCACGCCGACGGAGCGCACGTCGGCGAGCAACACGACGGGGCACTGCCAGATGTCGCGGTCGAGACCGGCGGCCGTCAGTTCTTCGCGGGCGATGAGGTCGGCAGCGCGCAGGATCTCGAGGCGCTCGGCCGTCACCTCGCCGATGATGCGGATGCCGAGGCCGGGGCCCGGGAACGGCTGGCGCCACACGATCGCCTCGGGCACACCGAGCTCGAGACCGACCTGACGCACCTCGTCCTTGAACAGCGAACGCAGCGGCTCGACGAGCGTGAACTGCAGGTCGTCGGGCAGGCCGCCGACGTTGTGGTGGCTCTTGATGTTGGCCGCGCCCGTGCCGCCGCCGGATTCGACGACATCGGGGTACAGCGTGCCCTGGACGAGGAACTCGACGGGGTGCTCGCTGCTCGACTCAGCGCCGACGATGTCGCGCGCGGCCTGTTCGAAGACGCGGATGAACTCGCGACCGATGATCTTGCGCTTCGTCTCCGGGTCGCTCTGACCCGCGAGCGCGTCGAGGAACTGCTGCGACGCATCGACGACGACGAGGTCGACGCCGGTGGCGGCGACGAAGTCCTCCTTGACCTGCTCGGCCTCACCGGCGCGCAGCAGGCCGTGGTCGACGAAGACGCACGTCAGTCGGTCGCCGATCGCCTTCTGCACCATCGCCGCGGCGACCGAGGAGTCGACACCACCGGAGAGGCCACAGATCGCGCGGCCCTCACCGATCTGCTCCCGCACCTGCTCGACGAGCTCCTCGGCCATGTTGGCGGCCGTCCACGTCGCCTCGAGGCCGGCGCCCTTGAGCAGGAAGTTACGAAGCACCTCCTGGCCATGGGCGGAGTGCAACACCTCGGGGTGCCACTGGACGCCGAACAGCTTGCGCGCCGGATCCTCGAACGCCGCGACGGGCGCGCCGGGTGTGCGGGCACACACCGTCATGCCCGCGGGAGCCTCGGTCACGCCGTCACCGTGCGACATCCACACGTTCTGCTCGGCGGGCTGCCCCGCGAACAGGACGGACTCGGTGTGCGTGATCGTCGCCGTCGTGTTGCCGTACTCACGACCACCCGTGTGGCCGACGGTGCCGCCCAGAGCGTCAGCCATCGCCTGGAAGCCGTAGCAGATGCCGAACACGGGCACGCCGGCCTCGAGCAGCGCGACGTCGAGCGACGGCGCCCCCTCGGCGTACACCGACGACGGCCCGCCCGACAGCACGATGGCCGCGGGCTCCTTGGCCAGCATCTCGGCGGCACTCATCGTGTGCGGCACGACCTCGGAGTAGAGGGCGCACTCACGCACGCGTCGCGCGATCAGCTGCGCGTACTGCGCGCCGAAGTCGACGACGAGAACGGGATGATCCTGCAGATTTTCGGTCACGTCACTCATCCTATCGGCCGGGGCGACAACCCCGGAATCACGCGGTTATCGGACGCTGCCAGCCGCTCAGCGGGTGGGGAGTGCCTCGAGATCGCGCTCGACCTCACCGCTGATGCGGCGTTCCACCCAGAAGGACAGGAACGGGACGCAGCCGGCCAGGATGACGAGCACCATCTTGCCGATCCCCCAGCGCATGGCGAAACCCAGATTCGCCGTCGCGGCGACATAGACGAGGAAGAGCAGACCATGCGGTTGCGGCCACCAGTCGAGGGCGTGGTTGTCGAAACCGTAGTGCAGCACCATCTCGAGCACGAGAACGAGCAGGCCGATACCGACGATGAACGCGGCGACCTTGAAGAACTTGAGGGCAGAGCGAGCCTTGAGTGCGTCGATGCGCACCACGGGGCGGCCGGGGGTGGGAGCAGGCTTGGTCACGGCGTTTCCTTTCGTGTCGCCGGGCGCATCGCGCCCTGTTCGGCGAGGGTTTCGGGAGCCGACGACGCCCGGGCGGCACCGTCGTCGGGCTGGTCGAGATCGTCAGCGGCGTCGCCCTCGCTGCGTGCGGCGCGCACGTCGGGCGCATCTGTTGCCTGCGGCCCGTCGGAGATCGCGGCTTCGGCGGCCGCCCGGTCGTCGAGGTATTCCTCATGCAGGATTCGCAGCCACATGAAGACGGCGAAGATCGCGAAGATCCACCACTGCCACGCATAGGCCGCGTTGCGCAGATCGACCTTCGTGGCCTTCGGCACCGGCGGCGGAATGTGCTGCACGACAGCGGTTCCCGACTGCGGCGCCGCGGCCGGCGCCTGCTTCGTCGAGAAGACGAAGCCGTTGTAGACCTTGCCGCCCCACTCGTTGAGCAGCCGGCCCATGTCGATCGTGCCGATCTGACCCTCGGGAAGTTCACCGAGCGTCGAGACCGATTCACCGGGCGCGAGCGCGCCCTCGATCGTGACCGTGCCTGACGTCGGCGCGGGCAGCTTCGTCGTCTGCGTGACGAACCCGCGCACCACCGGGATGCGCGCGCCCGTCGTGTCGACGACGAGCGGTGTCATGAGCCAGTAGCCGTTCTTGCCGTCGAGTACGCGGCCGGCGACCAGTTCGGTCTTCGCGGCGTCATAGTGGCCGGTCGCACGAATCGGCTGCAAGGAGCGCCCGTTGTCGAACGTCGTCTGCGGTTTCAGGACGTCGTCGAGTGGTTCCACAGCGCGCCCGTTGCTCTCCTCGAGGACCTGCTGGTTGGCCCTGTTGTGGGCCGTCTGCCACTGCCAGTTGCCCAACCAGACGAAGGCTGCCGTCAGAACGAGCATGACGACGAACAACCGCAGGAGGCGGGGTTTCATCGCGGTTCGCAGCACCGACTCAGCCTACGGGGTCGAACTGAACGTTGCCTCAGACGGGTCGCTCTGCATTGTGGAGCGTCATGGCGTCACCTCGACGGCGCCCCTTTCACCACCGGCAAGCCCACCGATGCGCGGCATCCCGACGTCGACGACCTGCCCGGGCACACGACCCGGCGCCACGTCGAGCCTGACGTACTCCTCACCCGGCGCCGGGCGCTCGTCCCGCTCCCCCTTGGCCGGCCACGCACTCATCGCACGTTCGGCCTGGGCGGTGATCGTCAGCGAAGGATTGACGCCAAGGTTCGCGGAGACAGCCGAACCGTCGACGATCGACAGAGTCGGGTAGCCGTGGACGCGGTGATACGCGTCGATGACGCCCGTGCCCGGCCCGTCGCTGATCGGTGCGCCGCCGAGGAAGTGCGCCGTCATCGGCACCTCGAACAGCTCGTTCCATGTGCCGCCCGGCACCGCGGTGCCCTTGACGGCCTTCTGCAGCTCGCTCGCCATCGCGTGAATCGCCTTGTGCCCGCCAGCAATCCACGACGGATTGGGTTCGCCGTGGCCCTGCGCGGACGTCAGCTTCCATCCGCGGCGCGTGCGCTGCGGTGAGACGTCGATGGAGTTGTCGAGCGTCTGCATGACGAGGGCGATGACGGTGCGCTCACTCCATCTTCGCGGCACGACGGTCTTGAGCAGCGTGCCCGGGCGCTTGATGAACTCTCGCGCGAAGGCACGCGTGCGGCTCGGCACGTCGCCGGGGATGAGCAGGGTGGAGAAGAAGCCCATCGCGTTCGAGCCCTTGCCGTAACGGCAGTTCTCGACGTGCGTCGTGGCGTCGACGTGAAAGCTGGAGGTGATGGCGACGCCCTTCGTCAGGTCCGCGCCGCGCGGTACGTCGACGAGGGCCGCGCCACCGAGTTCTTCGGAGTTGGTACGCGTCAGCTTGCCCAGCCGCGGCGACAGGTGCCGCAGGCGTCCTTCGGCCCGCAGCGTGTGCAGCAACGACTGCGTCCCCCACGTCCCGGCGGCGAGGACGACGTGGCGGGCCGTCATCGTCCGGCGATCCCGACGCAGCCACGCGCCGGTGCGCTCACTCGTCACGCGCCAGCCGCCTTCGCCGTGCTCACCGATCGGTTCGAGATCGACGACGGTGCGCATCGCCTCGATGCGTGCGCCGGCCCGTTCGGCGAGGGGTAGGTAGTTCTTGAGCAGCGTGTTCTTCGCGCCGACGCGGCAGCCGACCATGCAGTTGCCGCACTCGGTGCAGCCGGTGCGCGCCGGGCCCTCGCCCCCGAAGTAGGGGTCGTCGACGCGCTCGCCGGCGCGTCCGAAGTACACGCCGACCGGCGTCTTGCGGAACGTGTTCTCGACGCCGAGGCTGCGGGCCGCGTCGCGCATGACGTTCTCGACGACGCCCTCGCACGGGTTGGCGTCGACGACGCCGAGCATCTTCTTCGCCACGGTGTAGTGCGGCGCGAGTTCTTCCTGCCAATCGGTGATGTGCGCCCACTGCGGGTCGTCGAAGAACGTCTTCGGCGGCACGTAGAGCGTGTTCGCGTAGTTGAGGCTGCCGCCGCCCACGCCCGCGCCGGCGAGGATGACGGCGTGCGGCAGCCTGTGGATGCGCTGTACGCCGAAGCACTTGAGCTTGGGCGCCCAGACGTAGTTGCGCACGTCCCAGCTCGTCTTGGCGAACTCGTCGTCACGCCGCCGCCGGCCGGCTTCGAGCACGACGACGTCATAGCCCTTCTCAGCCAACCGCAGCGCCGCGACCGAGCCGCCGAAGCCGGAGCCGATGACGGCGACGTCGACGTCCATCGCCTGATCGCGCGAGGTGGTGTTCATGACAGGCCCGCCTTCTTCATGACGCGCAGACCCGTGCTCAGGGCGCGAGCGAACTGTCGCTGCGACACGCCCTTCGGCACGCCGAAGCCCTGCAACCGCTGCACGCTGACGTTCTGGATGTCGGTGTACTTCGTGATGCCCTCCGCGCCGTGACGCCGCCCGAGACCGGAGGCCTTCATGCCGCCCATCGGCGCGCCATTGCTCGCGTAAGCGGCCGCGTAGCCCTCGTTGACGTTGACGGTTCCGGTGCGGATGCGGGCGGCAATGGCGCGCCCGCGCGCGACGTCCTTCGTCCAGACGGAGGCGTTGAGGCCGAAGTCGGTGTCATTGGCGAGGGCGACGGCCTCGTCATCGCTGCTCACGCGGTACACGCTGACGACGGGCCCGAATGTCTCCTCGTCGCGGCACAACATGCCGTCCGCGACGCCGTCGAGGACGGTCGGTTCGTAGCAGTACGGGCCGATGTCGGGGCGCGCCTTGCCTCCGGCCAGCACCGTCGCGCCCTTCGCGACGGCGTCGTCGACGTGCTGTGTGACGCGTTCGAGCTGGTCGGCCGAGATGAGGCTGCCCATGTCGTAGCCCCAGTCGAGCGCCACGCCGATCTTCATCGCTGCGACGCGTTCGAGGAAGCGTCGCAGGAACTCGTCGGCGATCTTCTCGTGCACGACGAGACGCTCGATCGAGATGCACAGCTGGCCCGCGCTCGCGAAGACGGCGCGCTGCGCGCACTCGGCGGCGCGCGTCAGGTCGGCGTCATCGGCGATATACATGGCGTTCTTGCCACCGAGTTCGAGTGACGCGCTCTTGAGCCGCTCCCCCGCGTCGCGCGCGACGATGCGGCCCGTCTTCGTCGAACCGGTGAACATCACCGAGTCCGCGTGCTCGAGCACCGCCCCGCCGACGTTCGGCCCGTCGCCGAGGACGACCTGGAGCAGCCCCTCGGGCAGGCCCGCCTCGTCACACAGTTCGACGGCGCGCAGGCACGTGAAGCTCGACTTCTCGTCCGGGCGCAGGACGACGGCGTTGCCCGCCGCGAGCGCCGGCAGCGCGTCCGTGATCGACATCGACAGCGGGTAGTTCCACGGCGCGACGATGCCGACGACGCCCTTAGGCAGATAGTGCGTGCGCGCCTGCGTCAGCACCGGAAGCGCGCCGAGGGCCTTGCGCTCGGCGAGATAGCTCGGCGCCTTCTTGGCGTAGTGACGGCACACGCCCGCGGTGTCGAGCACCTCCTCGAACGCCTGGATGCGCGCCTTGCCCGACTCGATCTGGATGAGGTCGAGCAACTCGTCCTGGCGATCGAGCACGAGGTCGTGCAGCCTCGTGAGGAACTCGACGCGTTCGCGGACGTCGCGCTGTGCCCATTCCTGCTGCGCTGCGCGCGCCCGTTCGTAGGCGGTGACGACGTCGTCGGGCGTCGACGTGGGCAGCGCGCCGATCGTCTCCCCCGTCAGCGGCGTCATGCGTTCCTGCGCCGGGCCGCTCGCGACGACGCGGGCGCTCATGCGTCGGACGGTCGCCTCGTCGAGAGCAAGCGGACGCTGCGGGCGCGGCTGGGTGTGCAGTGAAGGCGTCATCCCCCCACTGTAGATGTGACCTCCGACACCGTGGTTACTTTCGCGTACACCGTGCACATGGCGGGCGCCGTCGTGCGCTCTGCCGACGCGATGCGTCCCTCGACGCAGCACGCCCCCGCTCTTCGAAAGAGCGAGGGCGTGCTGAGTGGGGTGCGGGTCAGCTGCGCTGGTAGGGCGCGACGACGAGTTCTACGCGCTGGAACTCCTTGAGGTCGGAGTAACCGGTCGTCGCCATCGCGCGCTTGAGGGCGCCCATGATGTTGGTCGTGCCGTCAGCGCTCTGGCCGGGGCCGTCGAGGATCTGCTCGAGAGAACCGACGGTGCCGACCTCGACGCGCTCACCGCGCGGCAGCTGGCTGTGGTGCGCTTCGGGGCCCCAGTGGAACCCGCGGCCCGGCGCCTCCTCGGCACGCGCGAGGGCTGCGCCGAGCATGACGGCGTCAGCGCCGCACGCGACGGCCTTGACGATGTCGCCGGATGTGCCGACGCCGCCGTCCGCGATGACGTGGACGTAACGTCCGCCCGACTCGTCGAGGTAGTCGCGGCGCGCCGCAGCGACGTCGGAGATCGCCGTCGCCATGGGCGCGTGGATGCCGAGCGTGCGGCGCGTCGTGTGCGCGGCGCCGCCGCCGAAGCCGACGAGGACGCCGGCCGCGCCGGTGCGCATGAGGTGCAGCGCAGCGGTGTAGGTGCCCGCGCCGCCGACGATGACGGGGACGTCGAGCTCGTAGATGAAGCGCTTGAGGTTGAGCGGTTCGGACGCGCCGGAGACGTGCTCGGCCGAGACGGTCGTGCCGCGGATGACGAACAGGTCGACGCCCGCCGCGACGACGGTGCGCCAGTGCTCCTGCGTGCGCTGCGGTGTCAGGGCGCCGGCGACGGTGACGCCCGCGTCACGGATCTCCTTGAGGCGTGCGGTGATGAGTTCGGGCTTGATGGGCTCGGCGTAGATCTCGCGCATGCGGGCGGTGGCCTCGTCAGGGCTGCACGTCGCGATCTGCGCGAGCTGCTTCTCGGGCTCCTCGTAGCGCGTCCACAGGCCCTCGAGGTCGAGCACCGGCAGGCCGCCGAGCTTGCCGAACGCGATGGCCGTCGCGGGCGACATGAGCGAGTCCATCGGCGCAGCCATGACGGGCAGCTCGAAGTGGTAGGCGTCGATCTGCCACGACGTCGACACCTCCCGCGGGTCGCGCGTGCGGCGCGACGGGACGATCGCGATGTCGTCGAGTGAATACGCGCGGCGACCGCGCTTGCCCTTGCCGATCTCGATCTCAGTCACGCGTCGATCCTATTCCCTCACGCCGTCTTCCGGCGCCCGCCCGAGGGCGGGTTTGTCGGGCCACTGGCGCGCGACCTGCGCGCAGACGATGAGTTGCAGCTGGTGGAACATCATGAGGGGCAGCACGAGCAGTCCGACGCCGGAGGGGAACAGCACCGTCGCCATCGGCAAGCCGGACGCCATCGACTTCTTCGATCCGCAGAACACGATGGCGACCTGGTCGGCGCGCGAGAAGCCGAGGCGGCGCGCCGTCACGTACGAGCCGACCATGACGACGGCGAGTAGCACAGCGCAGATGAGAAGCAGCGCCACGACCTGCCACACGGTGACGTGACTCCACATGTGTTCGCGCATGCCCGCGCTGAATGCGGAGTAGGCGACGAGCATGATGCCGCCGCGGTCGAGGTACGTCAGGCCCTGCTTGTGTTCGGCGAGGAAGCCGCCGAGGCGCTTGTGGCAGAACTGGCCGAGGATGAACGGCAGCAGCAGTTGGACGATGAGTTTCTCCGCCGAGTCGAAGCTGAACGCGGCCTGCCCGCCCATGACACCGATGACGAGCAAAGGTGTGAGCACGACGCCGAGCATGTTGGAGAACGAGGCGGCGCAGATCGACGCGGCGACGTTGCCGCGCGCGAGTGAGGTGAACGTGACGGACGACTGCACGGTCGACGGCAGCAGCGTCAGGTACAGCAGTCCGAGGCTGAGGGTGTGGGGCAGGAACGTGTCAGCGATGGGCCGGATGACGAGGCCCAGCAGTGGGAACGCGACGAACGTGAACGCGAGGACGAGCAGGTGGAGGCGCCAGTGGCGGAAGCCCTCTTTCGTCTCCTCGGTCGAGAGGCGCGCGCCGTAGAGGAAGAACAGCAGCCCGATGGCGATGTTCGTCGCCCATTCGACGGGCGCGACGGCACCGCCGCGTGCCGGCAGCAGGCACGCCAGGGCGACCATTCCGAGCAGGGCGAGGACGTATCCGTCGAGGTACTTGGTGATGAAGCGCACGGGTCATGAGTATCACCGGTCCTCGATGATGAAAACCTGCAGTGTCTTCCTCGGCGTGGCTACGCTCTTCGCATGGATGCCGCGAAGAAGCTCGACAAGGCCCGTATCGATCGCAGCCTCGTGGACGTCCATCGCAACCCTCGCTCTTCTGAAACCGTTTGGGGCTACGTGAGCGCCGTCGGCAAGAAGTGGGCTCTCATCGCGAACGCGCGCGACGGCGGGTACCCCGACGGGTTCACCGCTATTCGTCTGAAGGACGTGATCGCGGTGCGCAGACGCGCAGGCTTCGAGGACGCGTTCGCCAAGACGCGGACCGACTGGCCTGAGTCGCCGCTCCATCTCGATCTGGACTCGACGAGGGGTCTCCTGGAATCGGCGCCGACGCGGGGTCGGCTCATCGCGATCGAACGCGAGCGGAAGCTCGAGGACGCCATGTGGGTGGGCGTCCCGGTTCTGATCGACAAGCGTTGGACGTGGATGCACGAGGTCGATGCCGATGCCGCTTGGCGCGAGGAGCCTCTGGCCTACCGCACGACCAGCATCACCCGCGTCACCTGGGGCGACTCATACCTCTGTGCGCTCGAGGCAGTTCTGCCCGCGCGTCCTGATGTGGGCGTCGTCGCGACGAAGAGGCTTCGTGACTGATCCGAGGTGCTTCACCGGTGACTCCATCCAACGCGCACCAGCGAGGCCAGCTGAACTGATCGTTGCCCGGAATGGCGTCATCCATGAGGCGTTTTCGGGCGACGTCCGTGGCCACCCGTACCAGCCGCTCCCTCCCACGACCGCACCACGACCGACACGGACGTCAGCGAGGCCCCGAACTCCGCAAGCGGTGGCCGAACCCTCCCACGACCGCAGCACCCGACGACGCAGACGCACGAAGGCGACCCCGTCGCGAGCTTGCGAGTGACCGGGGTCGCCTTCGTGGCGCATGACG
>NZ_DCNR01000005.1:0-2569 GCF_002322065.1 Dermacoccus sp. UBA1591
CTGCGATTTTCGTCCGCATTCGCGAATCTGGCCCACACTCGCGAATCTCGTCCACATTCAACTCGAACCAACTGCGTGACGAGCCGCCCCCTGACGGCTCGTCACGCAGTAGACCTCGGTGGGTCACCGATTCGGCGTCAACCGGTCAGCGCATCAGCTCCGGCGCGACGTGGCCGAAGCGGTGCAGTGTCCGCGAGATGGCCTGCTCGCGCAGGAACGTCAGCAGTTCCCGGCGTCCCGTCGACAGCACCTCGCCGAACAGCGGCGTGATGCTCGCGCCCTGGTCCTCGCCGGGAGCTGAGGCGAGCGCGGCGGCCGTCTCGCCGTCGGCGTCCGCGCCGACCATGCGGATGCGCAGCGGCTCGCCGCCGCGCGTGCCCTCACGGCACCACGTGACGAACTGCGCCGAGCTCTCGACCGACCCCATGCGGTTCAGCCAGACGAGTGCCTGTCGTCCCTCGCCCGTCGCCGCCAGGCGCGTGAGCGCCGGCTGCAGCGCGACATCCCACGACAGGTACACGCTCGAACCGACGAGGTGCGCTCCGAGTACGAGTCGCGCCACCTCGGCGAGCGTGCGGTCCGCGACGGCGTCGACGTCGCCGTCCGCCGAAGTCTCGCCGAGCTCCGCGCGCACGACGACCTGCGGCTGCGGGCGGTAGCGGAAGACGTTCGACTCGGCGCGCAGCGACGACGGGTCGGCCTCGATGCCGAGCTCCTCGCGCCACGCGAACGCGTCGGAACGCAGCGACGCATGCAGCCACTCGCGGTCGGCTTCGTTTCGCGCCAGCGGCGACAGGATCTCGAGCAGGTCGCGCACCCGCGGCATGATCGGCGCGCCCTGACGCGCGACGCCGTCAGACACCCACGTGCCGAACTGCGCGACGTAGTTCGGCCCGCCCGCCTTCGCGCCGGGGCCAATGACGGATTCCTTCCACCCGCCGAAGCTCTGACGCTGCACGATCGCGCCCGTGATGTGACGGTTGACGTAACAGTTGCCCGCTTCGACGTGCTCCTGCCAGTACGTGACCTCGTCCTCGTCGAGGCTGTGGATGCCAGCGGTGAGGCCGAACTGCGTCGCGTTCTGCAGTTCGAGCGCCTCCTCGAGCGTGTCGGCGTGCATGAGGCCGAGCACGGGGCCGAAGACCTCGGTCATGTGGAAGAACGAGCCGGGCTTCACGCCGTCCTTGAGGCCGGGGCTCCACAGGCGGCCGGTGTCGTCGAGCTGCTTCGGCTCGACGAGCCACGTCTCACCCGGTTCGAGCGTCGTCAGCGCCTTGAGCAGCTTGCCCGACGGCGGCTCGATGACCGGGCCCATCGTCGTGCCGAGGTCGCTCGGCCAGCCGACGCGCAGCGACTTCACGGCGTCGACGAGCTGCTCACGGAACCGCTTCGACGTCGCGACCGAGCCGACGAGGATGCCGAGCGAGGCAGCCGAGCACTTCTGCCCGGCGTGCCCGAACGCCGACTTCATGAGGTCGGCGGCGGCAAGGTCGAGGTCGGCGGCGGGCGTGACGACGAGTGCGTTCTTGCCGCTCGTCTCACCGAACACGCGCGGCCCACCGGCGTGACGCGCGCGCCACCCGGCGAACAGGCGACCCGTCTCGATCGAGCCGGTGAGGATGACGGTGTCGACGTCGTCGTGCGCGACGAGCGCGCGGCCGTTGTCGTCCTCCTCGACGCGGACGACCTGCGCGGCGTCGCGCGGGATGCCCGCAGCCCACAGGGCCTCCATCGCGACCTCGACGCAGCCGACCGTCTGCGGTGCCGGCTTGATGACGACGGCCGATCCGCTCGCGAGCGCCGCGAGCACCGAACCGATCGGGATGGCGACGGGGAAATTCCACGGCGGAGTGACGAGCGTGAGGCGGCGAGGCTCGAATCGTGCTCCGTCAGAAGCCATTCCGGTGACCAACTCTTCGCAGCGGTCAGCGTAGTAGCGCGCGAAGTCGATCGCCTCCGAGATCTCCGGGTCGACCTGGTCGATCGTCTTGCCCCCCTCGGCGGCCGCGACGGTGACGAGATCACCGCGACGCTTCTCGATCTCCCGCGCCGCCTCACGCAGCAGCGCGGCACGCTCGGTGTTGGAACGTCCGGCCCACCCGGCCTGCGCCGCGACGCCGCGCGCGACGACGTCGTCGACCATCTCGCGCGACGTGAGCTGCGGCGACGTCAGCGGCGCCGACTGACGCGTGACGGCCTCACGCGCCCAATCGCGCACCGCGGGCAGCGCCGGGTCGGAGTCGGCCGTGTTCTCGAAGAAGTCTCCGATCGGGGCGCGCTCGGGCGAGCGTCGCGGGCCGACGGGCGTCGAGGCGATCGCGTCGATCGACTCACGGAAACGTCGCTCCTGGTCCTGCATCGCCGACAGCGCACCGGTGCCGACGAGGCCGTCACGCACGTACTTGTGACGCTCGGCCGCACCCTCGTCGTGGCTGAACATGGCGTGCAGGAAGTTCTGCTCCGCCGCGTTCTCCTCGAGGCGACGGATGAGGTAGGAGACGGCGACGTCGAAGTCCTCGCGCTTCACGACGGGCGTGTAGAGCAGGACGGTGCCGACGTCGGCCTTCAC
>NZ_DCNR01000005.1:2714-6800 GCF_002322065.1 Dermacoccus sp. UBA1591
CGCGTCGGCGCGCGTCGCGCGCTCGATGAAGCGCAGGTAGTTCGCGTCGACGTCCTCCTTCGACGTGTACGGCGCCTGCTTCCAGTCGTGCAGTTCGGCCTCGACGCGCTCCATCGCGAGGTTCGCGCCCTTGACGAGACGCACCTTGATGCCCGCGCCACCGTTGGCCTTGCGCTCCTTCGCGAACGCGATGAGACGCTCGAGCGCCGGCACCGCGTCCGGCAGGTAGGCCTGCAGGACGATGCCCGCCTCGAGGTCGTGGAACTCCGGCTCCGACAGCAGGCGCGTGAACAGCTCGATCGTCAGGTCGAGGTCGCGGTACTCCTCCATGTCGAGGTTGACGAACTTCTTCTTGATGTCGCCGCGGTTGACGTTCGCGGCGCCCCCACCCGGCTGGCCTGCGTCGGCGTTGGCGTCACCGGTGTTCGACGATGGCGACGACGCGTCGCTCGCCGTGCCGTTCGCGACGCGGTAGATCGGACGCAGCCGCTCGAGGGCGCGCTCGACGGTGCCCTCGGCGTCCCACGTCGAGATCTGCGAGACGAGGCAGCTGACCTTGATCGAGACGTAGTCGACGTCGTCGCGCGCGAGCAGCTTGCGCGTCTCCTCGGTGCGACGCGCGGCCTCGGTCTCACCGAGGACGGCCTCGCCGAGCAAATTGATGTTGAGGCGGAAGCCGTCGGCGTGCGCCTTGGCGAGGTGCTTCGCGAGCGTCGGGTCGCTCGCGTCGACGACGAGGTGGCCGACGAGCTGACGCAGACGCGTGCGCGCCGCGGGCACGACGACGGGCGGCATCGTCGTCGCGAGGCGGGAACCGAGGCCGAGCAGCTTCGCGTCGAGCTTGCCCATGAACCCGGTCGCCTCGTTCGACGACAGGCGCGCGAGCTCGCGCGCGGCGGCCGTGTTGTCCTCGGGGCGCGCGACGCGGTCGACGAACTTCACCGCGAGGTCGAGGCCCTTCTCGTCACGCAGCAGCGCGCCGAGCTGGTCGCTCGTGCGCTTCTCGGCCTTGGTCTGGCCGGCCTCGGTCGCGTCGCTCCAACGGTTCGCGAGGGCGACGGCGTCCTCGACGAGGTCGTGCAGTTCGGCGAACGTCGCAGCGTCGTCGGACGGGGTGGTGTCGACGGTGGTGGCGCCCGGGGTGTCGGGTGCGTCAGTGATCTGGCTCATACCACCAGTCAAACCCCTCCTGACCGCTAACGTCTTGCCCGCCTGCCGCAGCCTCGCCGCGGGTATCGGCCAGAACGGCCCGTCGTGACGGTTCGTGTCGCCGGCGGGACGGGAAGACCCGGGGACCTGTGGGGCTGGCGAGGTCTGTGGGCCTGGCGGTGCCGACGCGCCCGCTACCCTTCCCTCATGACGACGGCACCGACGCTCGACGCCCTACGTGGCGCGCTCGGACCCGCCGTCCTCGAAATGGTCGATCACCTGCCGGGCACGATGTTCTGCGTCAAGGGTGCGGACGGTCGCTACCTCGCCGTCAACCCGACGTTCGTCGAGCGCACGAACAAGCGCTCGCGCGGTGACGTCGTCGGGCGTCGCGCGGCCGAGCTGTTCGTGCCGGAGCTCGCCGAGCGCTACGAGGAGCAGGACGCGCGCGTCCTGTCGTCCGGCAAGCCGCTGTTCAACGAGCTCGAGCTGATCCGCGCCTCGGGCGGGCCGTTTCGTTGGCACATCACGGCGAAGGTGCCGCTGCGCGACGAGGCGGGGCGTGTCGTCGGCATCGCCAGCATGTCGCAGGACGTCGGCGAGGCCGCCGAGGACGACCCGGCGATGACGTCGCTCGGCGCCGTGCGCGCCTACATCGACGCGCACCTCGACCAGCCGGTGACGTCGCAGGATCTCGCCCGCGTCGCGGGATGCTCCGTCGACACGCTGGAGCGACGCTCGCGCCGCGTGTTCGGACGTTCGCCGCGCCAACTCGTCCTGTCATCACGCATCGACGCCGCGCGAGAGATGCTCACCGCCAAAGAGCTGACGCTGGCGCAGATCGCCGACCGCTGCGGCTACTCCGACCAGGCCGCGTTCAACCGCACGTTCACGCGCCTCGTCGGCATGCCCCCGGGACGTTATCGCCGCGAGCGCAGCACCCAGGGCTGACGAGACCCGACCCGATCCGACCTGATCCCGAGCCCCACCCCATCCAACGGCCGGCACCGCCCGCGCGCCGACAGCATCCCGATTCTGCGATCTTCGTACACATTCACCGTTCATCGCTCCGACCCCGGCCGTCACCGCCGCGACTCGTCTTGATCCGCGGCCCGCGACGCCCCATGGGGCGTCCTCGCGAAATAGCGTGGACCTGCATGCCCTTCGAACCCGACGAAAGGACGCCTCTCATGGCCGACATCGCCACCGCCGACCTCTATGACGAGCTCGGCGACGCGCTCGACTCGTGCTCCACCCAGTTCACTCAATACGGCGGACGCGCGCGGTTCAACGGCACGATCGTGACGATCAAGTGCTTCCGCGACAACCAGATCGTCAAGGAGACACTCAACTCGCCGGGCGCGGGCAAGGTGCTCGTCGTCGACGGCGACGGCAACGTCGAGAGCGCCCTGATGGGCGACATGATCGCCGAGGCCGCCGTCGCGAACGGGTGGGAGGGCGTCATCATCAACGGCGCCATCCGTGACAGCGCCACCGTCGCGAAACTCGACCTCGGCACCAAGGCTCTCGGCACGAACCCGCGCAAGTCGGCGAAGGACGGCAAGGGCGAGAAGGACGTTCCGGTGACGTTCGGGGGCGCCACGTTCACGCCCGGCGACCATCTGTGGAGCGACGAGGACGGCATCGTCGTCACGTCCGCGGAACACGCCTCCACCTTCCTGTCCTGACGGGCCCGACAAGCCCGACCTGATGCCGCTCTCGACGCAGCCCGCATGGCAGGCCTGCCTCGCAGGTCCGGCCGACGTCGATGCCACCCGCGCACCGCGTCGTCCGCGTGCCGCGCCGGGCCGCGCCGGGCCACCACATGCCGCGACGCGATCGAACGCCCCGAGAGAGTGGCGAGGGGCCACCTGCTCGCCTACCGTTACGCCCATGAGTTCAACTGTCGCGTGCATCGGTTTTACCGACCCCGCTGCCCTGGCCGCCCTGGCGCGCGACAAGGGTGCGCCGGCGCACGAGTTGTCGAGCACGACGCGTTGGGTCGACTCGAGTGGCGCGATGCTGTTGCTCGACCGCACGGCGCAGTACGCGCGCCCTGGTTTCGACACGCCGGTGCGCACTCCGTACCGCGGCATCACGCCGCTCGAGAACGGTCTGGCGCAGGTGACGCTGACGGACGTCTCGGGTTTCGAGCTCGACCCGTTCACGGTCGTGCCGAACAACCGGTACACGGTCGGTTGGGCCGCGGTGGGGCGCGTCGCGCTCGTCGCGATGGGTGTCGACACCGAGTTCTTCGCGACGGTCGAGGATTTCTTCGACTCGCCCCGCAGTGCGATGCCCGGAGTCGAAGGTGAGCCGCCGGCCGAGGTCAAGCAGTTCGGTCTGCCGTGGCCGCCGCCGATGGAGATCGAGACGTTCCTGCCCGCCACGTCGAGCGATTCGCCTCTCGCGACGTTGAGCGGCACCGTCCAGTTCGCCGAGATCCGCACGAACTCCGTCACGGGCCACGAGTTCCTCGTCTCCCGGATCGCGACGGTGTGCGGCGAGATCGACCTGTGCACGCCCGTCCCCCTCGACGGCGTGCCGGCACCGGGGTCGGTGACGGTCGGTCAGGTCGAGCTGCTCGCCGGTTTCCCGGCGCACGGTCTCGACGACCCGTCGGCCGCGTACGACTCCCCCGAACGCGTCGGCCCGACGTTCCGTGACGGAGACCCGAACTCCCCCGACGACGTCATGCCGATGGATGCCCCCGACCTGCCCGACGGGCTCGTCCTCGGCGATGACGGCGTCGTGCGCACCACCGAGGAGCACGCGGCGTGGAAGGGCGGCGACGCCGAGGCCGGGTTGCACCCGAAGCCGGTCCCCACGCCCTCCACGCGCGAGGAAACCTCCACCGAGGACGCCCTCGACGCCCGACGCGAACTGCCCGCCGAGCCTGACGTGGTCGAGCCCGGCGCCGACGAAGCGAGCGAGTCG
>NZ_DCNR01000005.1:7008-8763 GCF_002322065.1 Dermacoccus sp. UBA1591
GCGACTGATACGCCCGGTGCGCCGTCACGCGCGACGAACCAAGCGCCCACCTCCGGTGCCGCACGCACCGACGTCCCTGGCGCGTCGACCGAGACGCCGAACCAACCGCCGCCCTCCGGTGCGTCGACGACCCCCAAGACGCCCGACGCAACCGCCGTCAGCGCCTCGGACGACGACAGCGCCCCGCGCCCGGGCGAGACGCGTCGTGAGTGGCGGGCTCGCACCGGTCGCTGACGGCGCGCAGGTCAGCCGGCGGGGCCTCACCCACCGTACGGGCTGCCGTCGCGGTTCGGCTCCAGCACGGACAGCACGTCGAGCTCGACGGCCCACCCCTGCGGGCCGGCGTCGCCTGTCTGCTCCGAACACTTGAAAACCTTCCAAAATCTTGGGCTAGACCTGGCGCATGAGCAATTACCCAGAACGCCACGCCTTGGGCAGGATCGATGTCATCGACCTCGAGGATCTTCCCGCGCTCAGCCGCGATGTTCCCCTCGACCTGCCGAGCATCCAAGCCGGGTGGCCCGACTTCGAGCACGCCTTCGACTCCCTGAAGGGACGACGCATGATGGGCCTCGTCTACGGCGGATCGCACATCTACCGCATGTGCTCGATTCGGTTGGATCGCGACGCCGCAAACCCGCTGGGTCTGGACGAGACGACGATCCCGGGCGGCGGCTACCTTCGGCTGCGCCTACGAGGTGAAGCGCCGGAGGTCTACGGGCACATCGGCGAAGCGTTCGACGTCCTCTTCGGCTCGGCAGATCACGACTCGTCCCGTCCGCAGATCGAGAGTTATCGACGTGAAGGCGAGGTCGACTGCCTCCTCCCGATCCTGGCGTAGTTGACGAAGCCCCCCACAGACCGATTTACGTCATGTCGCTGATGGCTATCCCATCACCGAGGACGGTGGCATGGTGCCCTGAGGGGATGACTTTGCGATCTGCGAGGGTGAACGTTCGTCATCTCGTCAAGCCTGCTGGATGTTGTGTCATGAACGCGCGCCATTTGACGCGTTGATGACACAAGATCGCGCCGGGGTCGGCGAGCGCCGAGCACCCCGTCAGCCACGCCCTCGCCGCTGCCACACCGAACCCGCCAGTTCGCCCACAGAGACGAAGGTCCCAGAGCTGCTCACCCCGGCGGCGGAAGCTTTTGTCAGTTGTGAGAGGCACAATGTCTGAGTGAACTCCGCTCTGCCACCGCGCCCTGCCCGCTCGTCAGGCACCCCGCGCCGCGGCCCGCTGCTCAAGCGCGCCGCGTGGCGCGCTGCCGAGGTGTTCACGACGCCGGCGCCGCCGCAGGAGTTCGCGCGCCTGTTCAACCCACTCGTCTCGAGCCGTCAGCTGCGCGGCGTCGTCACCGCCGTGCGCCATGAGACGGCGAACTCGGCGACGATCGAGTTCACGCCCGGTGGCACGTGGGACGCGCACAAGGCCGGCCAGTACGCGCGCATCGGCGTCGAGATCGACGGGGTGCGCAACTGGCGCTCGTACTCCCTCGTCACCGCCGAGGGCCACGACCCGGCGATCACCGTCACCGCAGTCGGGCGCGTCTCGAGCCACCTCGTGCACCACACCGAGCCCGGCGACCTGCTGTTCCTCGCTCCGCCGCAGGGCGACTTCCTCCTGCCCACCGGCCCGCGCCCCCTGCTCATGCTGACGGCGGGCAGCGGCCTCACGCCCGTCATGTCGATGCTGCGCACCCTGCTGCCGCAGCGGCGCGACGCGGACGTCGTCGTCATCCACTCCTCGCGCA
>NZ_DCNR01000005.1:9040-24639 GCF_002322065.1 Dermacoccus sp. UBA1591
GACCTCGACACGCTCTGCCCCGACTGGCGCAGCCGCAAGACGTACGTCTGCGGGCCGCAGGAGATGCTCGACGACGCCGAACGTCTCTGGCACAGCGAGGATCTGCCGCACGAGCTGAGCGTCGAACGCTTCGCCCCGACCCTGTTCGCCGACCCCGACGCGCGCGGCGGCGTCGTCACGTTCGAGAAGTCCGACAAGGAGGCGAGCGCCGAGGGCAACACGACGCTGCTCGAGGTCGGCGAGGACGCAGGCGTCCTGCTTCCGTCCGGGTGCCGCATGGGCATCTGCCGTACCTGCCTGACGCCGCTCGTCAGCGGCACCGTGCGCAATCTGTCGTCGGGCGAACTGTGCTCCGACGAGGGCGAACTCATCCAGACCTGCATCAGCGCCGCCGTGGGCCCGGTCCACCTCGACGCGTGAGTAGCGATGACGTCACCATGACCACCCACGGCGCATTCCGCCGACCCGACGCGCCCGCCCTGAGCGCACGATCCCGCTGCGTCGTCAGCCCCTCGACGCCCCGTCACGCCGCGCTGACCGGACGCGCGGCCACCTCACGTCCTCTTTCCCAATCCGGCGAGAACGAACCCGACCAGGAGTTCAGCTCATGACATCCGTCCTCAACGCCCTCAAGCCCGGCGCCGCCGATTCGAAGACGGCCCGCGCGGCCGCGAAGCCCGACAAGCGCACCGGCGTCCTGCCGACGCACGGCCACCTCGCCGTGCGCCCGCCGACGGCCGCGCACCTCAGTGACGACGACGTCGAACGCCTCGGCGCCGAACTCGACGCGATCCGTGACGAGGTGCTCGCCGAGCGCGGCGCGAAGGACGCTGCGTACGTCAAGCGCATGGTGAAGATCCAGCGTGCGACGGAACTCGCGGGCCGCGTCTGCATGATCGGCAGCCGCTCGAAGATCGCGTGGAGCGCCGGCGTCGGCCTCATCGCGCTCGGCAAGGTGCTCGACAACATGGAGCTCGGCCACAACGTCCTGCACGGCCAGTGGGATTGGATGCGCGACCCCGACATCCACTCGACGACGTGGGAGTGGGATTTCGTCGCGCCCGCCCGCGGCTGGCAGCACACGCACAACGACCTGCACCACACGTGGACGAACGTCATCGGCAAGGACCGCGACGTGGGCTACAACATCCTGCGCGTCAGCGACGACCAGCCGTGGAAGCCGCGCGACCTCGCGAACCCGCTCGTCAACCTCGTGCTCGCGCCGATGTTCGAATGGGGCATCGCGAGCTACGACATCGAGTGGGATCAGTACAAGGCCGGGTACAAGTCGCGCGAGGCCGTCATGGCCGACATCGCGGCGCTGCGCGACAAGGCCATCGCGATGGTCGCCAAGGACTACGTCGCGACGCCGCTCGCTGCGGCTACCGTTGGCGCGCTCGTCGGCAAGGCCCTCGGACGACCGACGAACTTCCGTTCGACGGCGCTGCGCGCGCTCGGCGGCACCGTCGCGGCGAACGCGCTGCGCAACGTCTGGGCGCACGCCGTCATCTTCTGCGGTCACTTCCCCGACGGCGTCGACACCTTCGACGAACGCATGATCGACGGCGAGACGCGCGGCGACTGGTACATCCGGCAGATGCTCGGCTCGGCGAACATCTCCGGCACCCGCACGTTCCACACGCTGACGGGCAACCTCAGCCACCAGATCGAGCACCACCTCTTCCCCGACCTGCCGAGCAACCGCTACATCGAGGTCGCCCCCAAGGTGCGCGAGATCTGCGAACGCTATGGCCTGCCGTACAACACGGGACGATTCGGGCGTCAGCTCGGCTCGACGTGGAAGAACATCTGCGTCCTCGCAGTCCCGACACGTGACGAATGGGCCGCCTACCGCGCCGGTTGATCGCCTCTGCCCCTCGACGAACCCGCACGTCCTGTCTCGACGGGAGTGCGGGTTCGCACGCTCCGTCGGACGGGCGTGTGAGCGCGCGGGAGCACCCAACCCGCACGTTGCCGTCGCGACTGGGCGCGATAGTTCGCGTATCCGCTGAGCGCACAGCTCGCCGAGTCGCCGCCACCCTGTGAAGTAGCTCATAATGGGCTGTGCATGCCCGATCTGCTCGAGACCGAGCCTCGCGGGCCTTCATCGAAAGGTGACTCACGTGTCACTCACCTCCCGCGTCGCCGCCGGTTTCGGCACCGCGCTCGTCGCTGTCTCGTTCGCCGCTCCGGCCCTCGCCGAGCAGCCCGCCCCGAAGCCGACGATGCCCGCCACCATCGAGCAGCTGGCTGCCAAGCTGCCGCCGTTCCCCGGCGAGAACGCCACGGACGCGCAGATCGAGGCGTGGTTCCAGCAGGCGTCGAAGGCCCTCGGCCTGCCGCCCTTCCCGGGTGAGAACGCCACGGACGCGCAGGCGTACACGTACGTCAAGGCCGTCGTGAAGCTGCTCGGCCTGCCGACACTGCCCGCGATGGACGCCTCCGACGCCGAGTACGACGCGTGGGCCGGCAAGGTCGCCACGATGTTCGGCCTGCCGAAGCCGCCGTCGGCCAACGCGTCCGAAGCACAGTGGGACGCCTGGTTCACCACGCTCATGGGCATGTCCGGCATGCCGCAGATGCCGGGCGGGATGCCGCACAAGCCGGGCGCGTCCCACGCCTCGTCGAAGCCGGCCGGCCCCGTCGTCCAGACCGACCGCGTCGCGCCGTCGTCGAACACCGGCGCGCTGGCGGGCGCTGCCGCGCTCGCGTTCGCTGCGGCGGGTGTGACGCTCGTCATGCGTCGCCGAGCATCGCGCTGACGCAACGCTTTTCCCGGGTGACGCCCGTCGAGCCACGGCTCGGCGGGCGTCGCGCGTTTGCGGCGGGCCGGGGCTCGGTCATTAGACAGGTGGAGAACCCGCACGGAGCAACACCACTTCGTGCCCGCTCACACTTTCCGAGGAGACGCCACATGTCGCACTCGACCATGAACATCCGTCACCGCGCCGCCGCCCTGGCCGGCGCAGTCGCCATCGTCGGCACCGCAGGAGCCGGCCTCGCGAGCACCGCTTCCGCAGCGACCGGCTCGGGCGCGCAGAGCACGCTCGCCGCCATCAAGTTCTGCGAGGGCTCGAACAACTACCAGGCGCAGAACCCGTCGTCGACCG
This sequence comes from Dermacoccus sp. UBA1591, assembly GCF_002322065.1. Classification (NCBI taxonomy): domain Bacteria; kingdom Bacillati; phylum Actinomycetota; class Actinomycetes; order Micrococcales; family Dermacoccaceae; genus Dermacoccus; species Dermacoccus sp. UBA1591. Next base: position 12,151 of record NZ_DCNR01000005.1, read on the forward strand.
CCTCGGGCGCCTACCAGTTCCTCGACACGACGTGGCAGGGTCTCTCCGCCGCCAAGGGCTACTCGAAGGCCAAGTACGCGCCCGCGTCGGTGCAGGACGCCGCAGCCCTCGAGTTGTACAACCAGGCCGGCACCTCCCCCTGGGCCGCCAGCTCCAGCTGCTGGGCCACGTAAGACCTCTCGGCACGATGTGTCGTGCCGGTGACGCCCCCGTCAGGGTTTGTCCTGACGGGGGCGTCGTGCTGCCCGGGCAGGCCGGGGGTGGGGCCCGTCAGGACGCGCGTCGCACGACACCGTCGAGCTGAGCGGCTGAGTCGACGATGCGGTAGCCGACGCCACGCACCGTCGTGATGTCGTGGCGACCGAACGGGCGGTCGAGCTTGCGCCGCAGATGGCTGACGACCTGGTCGACGAGGTTCGACGTCGCCGCATCGAGCCCGCCCCAGACGTCGTCGACGATGCGCGCGCGTGACACCACGTGCCCCGCGTTGCGCATGAGCAGTTCGAGGACGGCGTACTCGCGGGCGGTGAGGTCGATCGCCACCTCACCCCCTTGCGCGCCGCTCACCACGTCGCGGGTGGTGGCCCCGCCCGGCTCGGCAAGGGCGTCACCGATGCTGGCGTGATCGATGCCGGCGTCACCCGTGGTGGCGTCGTCGAGCGTCCTGACGGCGACGCGCGCCGCTCGATCCAGACGGAGGGTCCCGACGCGCAGTTCGTCCTCGACGAGGTGCGGGGCCCTGCGCGTCAGAGCTCGCAGACGCGCGGCGACCTCGGCGAACGGCACGGGTGAGGTGACGACGTCGTCGGCGCCCGCGTCGAGCACGTCGACGAGGTCGGCCGATTCGCCGCGGCGAGCCATGACGAGGATCGGCGCGCGCTCGCCGTCGCCGCGCAGGGCGGTGACGACGGGGACGTCGTGCGTGCCGGGTCGTGCGCTGCAGATGACGATGACGTCGGGTTCCGCCTCGCTCGCCAACCACAGCGCCTCGCCGCGCTGAGAGGCCGCCTGCACGACGTACCCCTCCTGCGCGAGCGCCGGCTGCAGACGTGCCGACGTGCGGCCGGATTCGTCGACGATGAGTGCCTTCATGACGGCGACGCTAAGAACCCCGCCTTTGATTTCGATAAGAACGCCGGCCGTCACGCGCCCTCTCTGAGGCACCGACGGACCCTCGCCCGGCGGCTCGCCCGACGCGGTGCTTCTGTCGAAAACTGTTGCCCCACAAGCGATCAGAGCCGCCCGCCGTCGACAGGATGCGATGACGGCACGCCTCACAGCAGGCTCACAACGTTTCGTCGCCGTCAGAGTCGCGTCAGCCTCCCGCAACGAAGCGTCGACACGGTGGATGACGTCAACAGACCGACGAAAGGACAGTCATGACCCACTTCAACGCCACCACCGACCCGATCCGTTCGCACGACACCACGGACGCCGCACCCAAGCAGAAGCGCAAACGCGCCATGACGCTCGCGAGCGGAATCGCGCTCGTCGGCGTCGCCGGTGCGGGCCTGGCCTCCACCGCGAGCGCCGCGACGTCGACGTCCTCGTCGTCCGCGTCATCGGTGCTCGCCAAGATCAAGTCCTGTGAGAGCGGCGGCAACTACCAGGCCGTCAACGCCTCGAGTGGCGCCTCGGGCGCCTACCAGTTCTTGAACTCGACGTGGAAGGGCCTGTCGGCCTCCGCCGGCTACACGACGGCCGCCTCGGCGCCCGCGTCGGTGCAGGACGCCGCCGCCCTCGAGCTATACAACCAGGCCGGGACGTCGCCCTGGGCCGCCTCGAGCAGCTGCTGGTCGAGCACGACGAGCGCGCCCACGACGAGCACCTCCAGCTCGTCGACGAGCACCTCGCCGAGCACGAGCGCCACGTCCGGCACGACGACGTCCACGAGCACGAAGGCGTCGAGCGCGTCCAGCTCGACGGGCAACAGCTCGAGCACGACGACGAGCGTGTCCAACTCGAAGAGCAGCACCGCGAGCACGAAGGCGGCGCACCCGGGCGAGGCGAAGGCGCACGGCAAGCCCGCCCCGGCGCAGCACGGCAAGCCGGGTGAGAAGGCCAAGCCGCAGCCCAAGCTGGCGACGGTGAAGCATGGCAAGACTGCACCCAAGCCTGCTCACGCGAAGGCCGCACCCAAGCCGCACGGCAAGGACGCGAACAAGGCGCTTCCGAAGGCCAAGCCGGCCGGCAAGCACCACGCGAAGGTGGCCCCGAAGCCCCTGACGAAGCCGGCCAACTCGCTGGCGGCGCACGGTTCGCACGCTCCGGTGGAGGCTGCGGCCTGAGCCGCCCCGCGCTTTCCGTCCATGACGGGAGCCCCCTACCCGTCGCGTGAACGCCGGTCGGGCCCGGGCGTGAGATGCCGGGGTGAGTGCGAGCCGTCGCATTCACCCCGGCATCTCACGATCCACGCCGGCGACGCGTGTGCTCACCTGCGATTCTCGTACCCATCGGCGATTTTCGTCCACATTCACCGTCGTCCTCAACCACGCCGGAAGCTGGGCCCAGAGCGACGAGCTCGACGACCCATGACGGTGAGTCACGACGACGGACCGGCGCCCCGCACTTGCACCCGCACTCACACCCGACGGCAGACCAAACCCCGCCGACTGAAAGTCTGTCGCCACCACGCATTGCCTCGGCGACAATCGAGGGATGACGAACTTCACCGGCACGATCGTCACCCTCGGCGGCGGGGGTTTCTCTCAGGAGGGCGCCATCACGCCGATCGACGAGCACATCCTCGAGCTGACGCGCGCCGAGCGTCCCCGCGTCTGCTTCGTCCCCACGGCCAGCGGCGACGACCTCGGCTACGCCGCGAAGTTCGAGCAAGCCTTCGCCGGGCGCGCCGAGACGAGCGTCCTGTCGCTGTTCACCAAGTCCGCGAACGCCAACTGGACCTGCGACCCCCGCCACGTCCTCACCCAGGACGTCGTCTACGTCGGCGGTGGGTCGACGGCCAACCTGCTCGCGATCTGGCGCACGCACGGCCTGCCCGACCTCCTGCGCGAAGCCGCGGCGAACGGCACCGTCCTGGCCGGTATCAGCGTCGGCATGAACTGCTGGTTCGAGGCGTCGTCGACCGACTCGTTCGGCCCACTCGCACCGCTCGACGACGGCCTGGGCTTCCTTCCCGGCAGCGCGTGCCCCCACCTGTTCGGTGAACCGGGCCGCGCCGAGAAGTACCGACGGTGGGTCGCTGACGGAGCCCTGCCCGACGGCCGTGCCGCCGACGACGGCGTCGCGCTGGTCTGGTACCGCAACACCGAGTACGGCACCTTCACCTACGCAGTCACCGAGAAGCCAGGCGGCGTGGCCTGGCGCATGACGCGCGAACAGCGCGAGCCACACGTCATCCCGGCGCGCCTGCTGGGCTCGACGGTGGCACCCCGCATCAGCGAGATCCTCTACACCGCAAACCTCCTCGGGCTCGCCGAGATCGGCGCGCCGTCGGACGAGTTCGACACCGAGGCCGAGTACATCGCCTCGGGACTGCCTGCGTGCACGAGCCCGGACGACGTCCTCACCCTCGTCCACGCGACGTTCGTCCACTGCTTCGACAGCGATGGCGAGAGCGCCGCCGAACCAGAGACACCCTCCACCGCAGGCCCACGCGAGCAGTACGTCGACGTCGCTCGTCGGATCTGGAACCTGCACGCTTCGTCATCGACCGGACGCAATCGCAGTTTTTAGCTGCACGACTTCTGCGCATCTGCACGAGGAATGTGCCGCACATTCCACGTGCAGATGCACATGACTCGTGCAACTACCCCCGCCGCCAGGCGTCAACACCCATCACGCACCCGTCACCGAGCCGCGATGTTCTCCTCGACCCACGCAGCGATGACGGGCACGACGTCGGCGTTGCGGCGCACCCACTGGATGTGCCCGAGATCGTCCGGCGAGTGCCAGCGCGTCACGCGCGCCTTAGGCACCCAGCGCAGCATCTGCTCGAGCCCGCCGACGGGTGCGAACGAGTCGTTCGGCAGTGAGATCGCGAGCACCTGCCCGCCATAGGCCCCCAACGCCGCCTCGTAGTCGATCTGAGCCCCCGACGGACGCACGCGCCCGGTACGCGCCATCCGCGACCAGTCCTGCACGAGCACCCGCGATTGGCGCCCCCAGAACTTCAGCCGGTCGCCCGGCCAGTACCCGACGGCGCGCGCGACGGTCGCCATCAGCGCTGTCCCCGCGAAGGAGCGCACCCTGCCGGGCGCCCCGTACCCCCGCCAGTAGGGACTCGCCGACGCCGCGAGGATCACGCCGTCGACCGCGGCCGGCCCATCCGGGTGCAGCGCCGCCGCGAAGATCGACACGTGCCCGCCGAGGCTGTGCCCGAGCAGCACGACCGGGGCGTCGGGCCGAAGCTCGCGCACGTGCGTCACGACGCTCTCGTGCACCCCGGTCGCGAGCGCGTCGTAGCCGTACGTCGTCTCGCGCCCGATTCCGTCGCGCGTCTCCCGCCCCGGGTACTCGACGACGAGGCTCGCGAGCCCCGCCTCGGCGAGCGCCTGCGTCAGGTGCCGGTAGTACGACGCGGGCGCCCCGAACGCCGGTCGGATGACGAGGACGGGCGCCGCCGGGTCGTCGACGGGAATGAAGGTGACGTGGCTCGTGAGCCCGCTCGTGGTCGTGACGGTGGCCTCGAGGGCGGTCGTGGAATGCACGACGAAAGGCTACCCGCGGGTAGCACGTGGTGCGGCAAGATTGGTCCATGGAAACGCGTTCGGTCTGGCTCGTGCGCCACGGGCAGGCGTCCTTCGGCAAGTCCGACTACGACAACCTCTCCGAGACGGGCCACGAGCAGGCGTATCTGCTCGGCAAGCACTTCGCCGCGCACGGCGTCGCACCGAGCCTCATCGTCAGTGGTTCGATGAAGCGCCACCGTCAGACTCTCGCCGAGATCGCCGCGGGCGCCGGCTGGCATCTCGACGACGTCCCCGCCACCGAACCCACACACGTGACGACGCCCGCTCACCCCCGCGCGGACGAATCGGAGGCGCCGGCCACGCCGCCCGCCCCGGCGTCGAGCGACCGAGAAACAGACCGAGCGCAACACCTGGAGAGCACCCAGGACGCCGCCACACACGCGCCGAGAAAACCCTCCAGAGGCAAGCCCCCTCACCCGAAACCCGATGAACAGCCTGATGTCGCCATCATCGCCGCGCATGCCCCGCGCGTCGTGGCGCGTGGTCTCGACGAGCGCTGGAACGAGCTCGATCATCGCGCGCTCCTGACGGCGTACAAACCGGCGTACAAGAACATGCTCGTGCTGAAGGCCGACATGGTGCGTACGTTGCGTCCGCGCATCGCGTTCGAGGAGACGTTCGAGAAGGCCGTCGATCGCTGGAGTGGCGGCCAGTACGACCACGAGTACCCGGAGAGCTTCGAGCAGTTCACCTCGCGCACGAACGAGGCGCTCGACGATCTCGTCGACGCCGCGCACGAGCACGTCGTCGTCGTGACGTCGGCCGGCCCGGTGTGCTGGACGGCGGCTCACCTCACCGCCGGCGGCAGCCTCGACGCGTGGAAGCACTTCACCCTCGCGGCGGTCAACACGGGCGTCACGCGCATCACGATCGATCGTCACGGCCCTCGGTTGCTGACGTTCAACGAGTTCACCCACCTCGAGGGCGCCGGGCTCGTCACGAACCGCTGAGATCCTGCGAGACAATGGCGGTCATGACCGCTCCTTCCGACACACAACTCGTCCTCAGCCAGATCATGGGCAACCAGCACACGAACCTGCTCGGCACCGTCCATGGTGGCAACATCATGAAGTTCGTCGACGACGCCGCGGGCGCCGTCTCGGCGCGCTTCGCGCAGGGCCCCGCCGTCACGGCCGCGATGGACGAGATGCTGTTCCTGGCCCCGGTGCGCGTCGGTGACGTGCTGACGGTGAAGACGCAGGTCAACTGGGCGGGTCGTTCGTCGATGGAGGTCGGCGCGCGCGTCGAGACGACACGGTGGGACGATCGCACGCCCCCGGTCCACGTCGCGACGGCGTTCCTCGTCATGGTCGGCGTCGACGAGTCGGGCAGGCCGCGTCAGGTGCCGACACTCGAACCGGTGACGGAGGAGGAGAAGCGCCGCTTCCGCGCCGCGCAGATCCGTCGCGAGCACCGCCTCGCGCAGCGCGCCGCCATCCGCGATCTCGGCGCGGGTGAGGCGTCCGTCGAGCGCGCATGACGCTGACGTTCGCCCAGCTCGCGCAGTTCTCCCTCGGCGCGGTGCTCATCATCCTGTGGCTCTGTCAACTTCGATTGGCCCCATGGTGACGGTCTGTTCTGGCCCCATGTCTACCCGGAGACCGGCTTGACCGAATCTTCACATTCCCTTGCCCGGGCCTCGATGTGGGGCTTCGAGGCTTGTGGCCACGACCTCGAACGAGAACTCCTCCCGTACAGTGCCGCTGTTTGCCCTGGGTGTCGGCACTCTCGCAGCTGCCGCCTTGGCCCTGATCGCCCCTGACTTGACCTCGGGGTCGGGCATGGAGGGGATGCCGATGACCCATTACATGGGACTGCTGGCCGTACGGCAGCCGTGGAACCTCCTGTTGTTCATGGCACTTCCGGTGGTGCTGGCCGAAACCCTTGCGATCACCGAGCTGGTGATGCTGCTGGCTCGTCGCGGTGATCGGCCGGCGCCGGGATGGGTGACGAAGGTGAGTCACTGGGCCGGGCTGCTGGCGGGTCCGGTGTGGGTGTTCATCGGCCAGCACCTGCTCATCACTGCCGTGGTTCCGCTGACGGTCCACGGCGGCTGGCGTGGCCCCGCGGACGTGATCGCTGTCCTTTCCTACCTGGCCGGTGCCTGCCGCTACTGGTGATCAGCCTGCTGGAGGCCGGACTCTTGGGTCGCAGCGAGGCCGGGCGCCGTCGCCTGCACGTGGCGATGGTGGCCGTGTTCCTGGTGGTGGCCCACGTCGCGATGATCTTCGGCATGCTCGACCCTGCCGTCATGGGCTACACGCCGACGGCACCCGCCTCAACGCAGCACGACATGGTCAGCATGCCGGGCATGAACCACGACATGGGTGGCATGACGGGCATGGACCACTCGACGATGATGCCCAGTGCCGCACCGTCGAAGTGATCCCCGGCCGGGTTCGTGGTGAGGTGGTGTCATGAATAGCGCGTCTGCTGCGGTTGCGCCGAGTGTCCTGGTCGTCGACGACGAGCCGGTTCTGTCGGGCACGGTGAAGAACTACCTCGAGCGGGCCGGCATGTCGGCCCAGACCTGCGGCGACGGGCTGGTCGCGCTTGACCTTGTCCGGGCCACGGCCCCCGACGTGGTGGTGCTGGACCTGGGCCTGCCGGGCATGGACGGGGTGGAGGTGTGCCGCCAACTGCGCACCTTTAGCGACTGCTACGTGTTGATGCTCACGGCCCGCGCCGACGAGGTCGACAAGCTGATCGGGCTGTCGGTCGGCGCGGACGACTACATGACCAAACCGTTCAGCCCGCGCGAGCTGGTGGCCCGCATCCAAGTACTGTTGCGGCGCCCCCGCGCCGGCGGTGCGGGCACCACGGCCTCGGTCCTGCGCATCGGCGCCCTCACCGTGGACCAGTCGTCTCGTCGGGTGGAGCTCGACGCCTCACCGGTGGAGCTGACCCGTACCGAGTTCGACCTGCTGCAGGCCTTGGCCGAACACCCCGGCCGGGTGCTGAACCGCCGCCAGCTCACCGACGCCGTGTGGGGCGAGGACTGGGTCGGCGACGACCACTTGGTCGACGTGCACATCGCGCACTTGCGCAAGAAGCTCGGTGACGACCCCTCCCAGCCTCGGTTCGTGCAGACGGTGCGCGGCGTCGGCTACCGGATGGGCCGAGGGCAGTGATGCCGCCCAACCCGCGCGGCAATTGGGGACGCCGACTGCTGTGGACCCAGATGGCCGTGGTGGCGGCGATGGCCGCCACCATGGTGCTGACGGCCCTGCTGGTCGGCCCGGCATGGTTCCGAATGCACATGCACGAAGCCGGCCACGCCCAGCCCGACGTCGTCGAGCACGCGCAGCAGGCCTTCCACGACGCCGGCCTGGTGTCACTGGCCGTGGGTCTGGGCACCGCGATGCTCGCCGCCCTCGGGGTCGCCACCGTCCTCAACCGGAACCTGTCGCGGGGGGTCGAAGCCCTCGTGGACGGCGCCCAACAGGTCGCCGCCAGACACTACGACCAACCCGTCACGATGACCTCGGCCAGCCCCGAGCTGGCCCAGGTCGCCAACGCCTTCAACCACATGGCCAGCCAGATCGCCTCCACCGAGCAGACCCGACGACGCATGCTCACCGACCTGGGCCATGAGCTGCGCACCCCGCTGGCCGCCACCCAGGTCACCCTCGAAGGACTGCAGGACGGTGTGGTCGACTTCACCCCCGCAACCGTCGAGATCCTGCTGCGGCAGAACCAGCGGCTTGCCGCCCTGGCCGCCGACATCTCCGAGGTGTCGCGTGCCGAGGAAGGCCGCATCCCGCTGTCCCTGAGCCACCAGGACCTCGCGCAGGTCGTGACGGCCAGCGTCGCCGCAGCCCGCCACGCCTACGACGCCGCCGGGGTGACGCTGCACGCCCAGAGCGTCCTCGGCCTGCGCGTCGACGTGGACGCCGCCCGCATCGGGCAGGTCTTGGACAACCTGCTGCGCAACGCCCTGCAACACACGGTGGCCGGCAACCGGGTCGAGGTCACGATGGGACACGAGCACGACCGGGCCGTGGTCCGCGTCATCGACAACGGCGTCGGCATCCCCACCGAGGCCCTCACCCACGTCTTCGAACGCTTCTACCGTGTCCAGGACACCCGCACCCGCGATGTCGACGGCGGCACCGGTGTCGGCCTGGCGATCTCCCGCGCCATCGCCCGCGCCCACGGCGGCGACCTGACCGGCCACAGCGACGGCCCCGGCCACGGCGCGACCTTCGCGCTGGCACTGCCCACCGTGACTTCTTGACCAGATCTTGACCAACCCTTGCCGGGGGCTTTATCCGCGCCCGACAGGCTCGAGGACATGAACACACTTTCCCGCCGCCACGTCCTGTTCACCGGTCTCGGTCTGGCCGCGGCAGGGGCCTTGAGCGCCTGCGACGCCAAGAACACCCCGGCCGCAGCACCCGCCGCGCCGAACTCCCCGCTGACGATCCCAAGCCAGACCCCGCTGGTCGCCGCCCCCGGCACAAAGACCGTCAACCACGTCCTCACGCCCCGGCCGGTCACCCTCGACCTGGGCGGCGTCACGGCCAGGACCTGGGCCTACGACGAGACCCTCGACGCCCCCGTCCTGCGGACCCGCGCCGGTGACCTGCTGCAGGTGCGCGTCGACAACAAGCTGCCCACCAGCACCTCCGTCCACTGGCACGGCATCGCCCTGCGCAATGCCAGCGACGGTGTGCCCGGCGTCACCCAGCAACCCATCGAGGCCGGCAGCAGCTTCACCTACCAGTTCGTCGCCCCCGACCCGGGAACCTACTTCTTCCACCCCCACACCGGGGTGCAGATCGACCGCGGCCTGTACGAGCCGCTGGTCATCGACGACCCCGCCGAACCCGGCCGCTACGACCACGAATGGGTCGTCACCCTCGACGACTGGACCGACGGTGTCGGCACCTCTCCCGACGATATCCTCGCCGCGTTCAAGGCCCAGAACGGCACCGTGTCCAGCGGCATGAACCACGACATGGGCGGCATGGACCACGGCATGTCCCCCCTGGGCGACGCCGGCGACGTTACATACCCCCATTACCTCGTCAACGGCCGCGTCCCCGCCGCACCCCGAACCCTGACCGCCAAGCCCGGGCAGAAGGTGCGACTGCGCGTCATCAACGCCTCCTCCGACACCATCTTCAAGCTCGCCCTGCAGGGCCATCGACTCACCGTCACCCACACCGACGGTTTCCCCGTGACCGCCACCGAGGCCAGCGCCGTCTACCTCGCGATGGGAGAACGACTGGATGCGACCATCACGCTGGGCGACGGCGTGTTCGTGCTGCAGGCCGCGCCCGAGGGCAAGAAGGGCACCCCGGCCCGGGCCATCGTGCGCACCGGCTCCGGCAGCGTACCGACCCCGGACACCCGCGTCGCAGAACTCGACGGCAAGGCCCTGCTGACCACTCAGCTCAAGCCCGCCGACAGCGCACGACTGCGCGACCGCAAGCCCGACATCACCCTCGATGTGGCACTCAACGGCCAGATGAAGCCCTACGCGTGGGGCCTCAACGGCAAACGCTTCGGCGAGGACACCCCACTTGCCGTGAGCCGCGGCCAACGCGTCCGGCTGCGGATGACGAACATGACGATGATGGCCCACCCCATGCACATCCACGGCCACACCTGGGCCCTGCCCGGCAGCGCCGGGCTGCGCAAGGACACCGTCCTGATCCGCCCGATGGAGACCGTCGAGGCCGACCTGCAGGCCGACAACCCCGGCACCTGGATGCTGCACTGCCACAACATCTACCACGCAGAACTCGGCATGATGACGACCCTGCGCTACTGACATGCCCCGGCCGATGCCGGCCACTCAAGCCTGCACTGATGGTGCGGCTGCCCGCTGCGGCAACCGCACCATCACCGTCTGCAGGTCTTGACCAGACTTTCACCAAAGCTCGGGGGCGCATTGACCTCGCCCCGTCACCATGGAAGTGGAAGGAAAACCCCTTCCCCGAGCAGACAAGGACACGCCATGTACACCAGCCCCGACCAGACCCCCCGCTCCTTCGGCGAGGACCCCCGCCAGCCCCTGCCCGGCCCCATGACCGACGAGGACCCCAGCAGCACCACCCACCAGCACGGCGCGGCCCACCAGCACGGCAAGCCCCACCACTGGATGCACCTGCTGATGTGCGCCCCGATGCTGCTCGTGGTCGTCGGCTACCTGTGGGCCGGACGTGCCAGCCTCGCCGCCGGCGGTGTCGTGGCCGCCCTCGTGCCCGCCATCGGCTGCATGCTCATGATGTGGCTGATGATGCGCATGATGGATCACGGCTCCCAGCACTGACCACCGCCCCGCCATCCACCGGCAGTACCGTCTCGAGGAGCACCCCATGAACCACCCGGCCGCCACCGCCACCCACGACCACACCACCCACTACACGTGCTCCATGCACCCCGAGGTGACCAGCGACCACCCGGGACGCTGCCCCAAGTGCGGGATGTTCCTGCAACCCGCCGGCGGCGGGGACGCGCCGGCCGCCCAGCACCACGACCACCCGACCGATCACCAGCACCCCATGGGCGAGCCGGCGGTGGTGGCCGGTGCGGTCGCTGCAGGGGACTGGACCTGCCCGATGCACCCCGAGGTCCGCAGCGATGGCCCCGGTGACTGCCCGATCTGTGGCATGGCGCTGGAGCGGGTCTTGGCCGGGCTCGACGAAGGCCCGAACCAGGAGCTCGTCGACATGCGTCGCCGGTTCCGGGTGGCGGCGGTGCTGAGCGTGCCGCTGGTGGCGATGGTGATGGTGCCCATGGTGCTGGGTCGTGCGCTGCCCGGCAGCGTCGCGCCGTGGCTCGAGCTCGCCCTGTCGACGCCAGTGGTGTGGTGGGCTGGGTGGCCGTTCTTCGTGCGCGGCGCGAAGTCGGTGGTCAGCCGTCACCTGAACATGTTCACCCTGGTGTCGTTGGGTGTCGGTGCCGCGTGGCTGTACAGCGTGGTCGCGGTGCTGGCGCCGGGGCTGTTCCCATCCGGGATGCGGGTGATGGACGGCCGGGTCGGCACCTACTTCGAGGCCGCGGCAGTCATCATCACCCTGGTGCTGCTCGGCCAGGTCCTCGAGCTGCGGGCCCGCGACCAGACCTCCGGCGCGATCCGCGCCCTACTCGACCTGTCACCGGCCACCGCGCACCGCATCGGGGCCGACGGCACCGAGACCGACGTGCCGGCCGCCGAGCTGCAGCTGGGCGATCGGTGCCGGGTGCGGCCGGGCGAGAAGGTGCCGGCCGACGGCACCGTGGTCGATGGTCACGCGTATGTGGACGAGTCGATGATCACCGGCGAGCCGGTACCGGTCGACAAGAGCCCCGGTGACCGGGTCATCGGCGGCACGATCACCCAGGGCGGCAGCCTGGTGGTGGAGGCCACTGGTCTGGGCGCTGACTCGACCCTGGCCCGGATCGTCGACCTGGTCTCCCAGGCGCAGCGGTCCCGCGCCCCGATCCAGGGACTGGTCGACAAGATCTCGGCGGTGTTCGTGCCGGTCGTGATCGCCGTCGCCCTGGCCACCTTCGGGTTGTGGCTGGCCATGGGCCCGCAGCCGCGGCTTCCGTTCGCGATCGTGGCCGCCGTCAGCGTGCTGATCATCGCCTGCCCGTGCGCGCTGGGCCTGGCCACGCCAATGTCGATCATGGTCGGGGTGGGGCGCGGCGCCAGCGAGGGCGTGCTGGTCAAGAACGCCGAGGCCCTCGAACGACTGCAGAAGGTCGACACCCTCGTCGTCGACAAGACCGGCACCCTCACCCAGGGCCGCCCCAGCCTGGTCGACCAGCAGGGCGTCGACGG
>NZ_DCNR01000007.1:0-4960 GCF_002322065.1 Dermacoccus sp. UBA1591
GCCGCGTGGCTCGCGGGCTCGAACTGCAGCGTCGAGTGGTCGACGTCGAAGTGGCCGACCAGGCACTCGAGCACCTCGTCGAGCAGCCGCGGGGCGTGCCCGTCGTGGAAGCACTCGTCGTCGATGACGAGGTGCGCCGACAATGCCGGCAGGTCGCTCGTCACGCTCCACACGTGCAGGTCGTGCACGTCGCGTACGTGATCGACCTCGAGCATGTGCGCGCGGATCGCCTCGACGTCCGTGCCGTCCGGCGCGCCCTCGAGCAGCACGCGCCCGGCCTGCGCGACGAGCCCTGCCCCCGCGTGGAACATGAGAGCGACGACGATGAGCGTCGCGACGGCGTCGGCGCGCATCCACCCCGTCGCCCAGATGACGGCGGCGGCCACGGCCGTACCGATGAACCCGTACAAGTCGGTGATGATGTGACGGTACGCGCCCTCGACGTTGAGCGACGTCCGGTTCGCGCGGGCGAGCAGCATGCCCGCGGCGACGTTGACGACGACGCCCGCCAGGGCGACCGCGAGGACGGGTTTCGGCTCGACCTGCGGCGGGTCGACGAGGCGCCGCACCGCCTCGACGAGCAGCACCGCACCGAGCAGCAACAACGTGATGCCGTTGCCGAGGCCGGAGAGGATCTCGGCGCGCTTGAACCCGAACGTCAACCGCGCGTTGGCGGGCTTCGCAGCGAGGTGGATCGCCCACAGCGCCAACGCGATGGCGGCGGCATCCGTCAGCATGTGCGCCGCGTCCGACAGCAGCGCGAGCGAACCCGTCGCGAAGGCCACGACGACCTCGGCGAGCATGTAGAGCACGAGCAGCGCGAGGGCTGCGCTCAGGTAGCGCCGGTCGGCGTCAGCACTCGGAGCATGGCTGTGGGCGTGGCCGCCATGTCCGTGGCCGTCATGCGCAGCCTGCTGCTCATGGGCCTCGCGCCCGTCATGCGATTCGTGTCGTGTGCCCACGCGCCACCTCCTCGGTCGGCACGATGCTAACGGCCCTCATCGACGGCTGAGTCACGTGATGCGCGCTGCGTCAGTCCTGACTGACTCGACGCGCATCATGTGACTCAGCTGCACCGGCGTCGTTCGGGGGAATGCCCGCGGCTGTGCCAGAGTTGACGCAGTGTTTCGCCGGGGCCGGAGGCGCCGGCGGTCGTTGACCCGAAGGACGTGCCATGTTCGCAGCGCTCACCGGGGCGGGCCTGTCCGCCGCCGCCGGTCTCAACGCCTACATCCCGTATCTCGTCGTCGCTCTGCTCGCGCGCTTCACCGACGTGATCACGCTGCCCTCCGGGTTCTCGTGGGTCGAGAGCACGCCGTCGATCGTCATCGCGTCGATCCTTCTCGTGGGCGAGATCATCGTCGACAAGATCCCGGCCCTCGACAGCGTCAACGATGCGCTCGGCACGATCGTGCGCCCCGCCTCGGGCGCCGTCGTCTTCGCGGGGACGGCGGCCGCCGCGAACCTCGACAACTCGCCGTGGATGACGCAGCATCCGTGGGTCGGCCTCATCGGCGGCGCCATCGTCGCGGGCATCTTTCACACGGGAAAGGCCGCCGCGCGCCCCGTCGCGAACGTCGGGACGGGTGGGTTCGCCGCGCCCGTCCTGTCGACGGCGGAGGACGCGACGTCGATCCTGCTCAGCCTCGCGGCCGTCTTCGCGCCGATCCTCGCGCTCGTGCTGCTCGCCGTCGTCGCGTGGGTGATGTGGCGGCTGTGGCGCCGGGTCGTCGCAATGCGTGAGCGCCGCGCCGCGCGCGCCGCGGTCTGAGAGCGCCCGGCCCATGTCGTTTCCCGCCCTCGCCGCCGACTCCGCGCTCGAACACCGCCTTCGGCGCCGTCGTCTCGTGCGCAACATCGTCGCGGCGCTCGTCATCGCGCTCGTCGTGTTCGGGGTGATGCGGACGTGGCACGCCGTCACCGCCTCGGGTCAGAACCCGCACGTCGCGACGAAGACGGTGACGCTCATCGCCGCCGAACCGCGAGACGACGGCGTCCACGTGCGGGCGCGACTCGACGCGCCGTCGGTCGATGCGACCTCACACGAACTCGAAGCCGTCATCCCGACCGCGACGTGGAACCTCACCCATGCGCTGTGGGCCTGCTACCCCCCGAACGACCCGGCCCGCGGCAGCCTGCGCACGCCCCTCGACCCCGGTTGCGTGTACTTCGTCGACGCCCAGGACTGACGACCGGGCCTGCGGTTGCTCGGGGGCGCTAACCGTCAGCGCGCCGCGAGAGCAGCGTCGTACAGGGTCTTCTTGGACAGGCCGCTCGCCTGGGCGACCTGGCCGCACGCGTCCTTGAGCCGCACTCCCCCGGCGACGAGATCGAGCACCGTCGCGACCGCATCCTCGAGCGACGCCTCGCGAGGTTCGGCACCCTCGACGACGACGGTGATCTCGCCGCGTGCCCCGTCGAGGGCCCACGCCGCGAGTTCGCGCAGACCACCGCGGCGGACCTCCTCGTACGTCTTCGTCAGTTCACGACAGACCGCGCCGCGCCGCTCGTCGCCGAACGCGTCGGCCATCGCCTCGAGCGTCACCGCCAAACGGTGCGGCGCCTCGAAGAACACCATCGTGCGTGCCTCGTCGGCGAGCGCCGCGAGCATGCGGGCGCGTTCGCCGGCCTTGCGCGGCAGGAACCCCTCGAAGCAGAACCGGTCGACGGGCAGCCCTGACACCGCGAGCGCCATGAGTACGGCCGACGGGCCGGGCACGCACGTCACCGTCAGGTCGCGTTCGACACACGCGGCGACGAGGCGGTACCCCGGGTCGCTGACGCTCGGCATCCCGGCGTCGGTGACGAGCAGGACGCGTTCGCCTGCGGCGATGCGCTCGACGATCTCGCCCGTGCGCTGGGCCTCGTTGTGCTCGTGGTAGCTCATCATCGACCCGCTCGGGGTGACGCCCAGCGCGTCGCAGAGCCGCTTCGTCCGCCGCGTGTCCTCCGCGAGGATCAGCGGCGCGCTCGCGAGTTCGTGCGTGAGACGCGGTGCCGCGTCCGCCGGGTCGCCGATCGGCGTCGCGGCGAGAACGAGGGCGGGGACGGGTGCTTCGGTACTCACGCGGCCATGGTGTCACGCTGGCGCAGGCGCGCCTCGTGCCCGCCGCGGGTCGACCTGGGTCACGGGGCGTGACGTCGGAGCGGGCCCCTCCTGTCAGTGCCACCGACTACGCTGGCCAACCGGGGCAGACCGTCCCACCGCCAGCCCGCGAGGATCGAGGACGCCACCGGTGAACGCCACCCTGACTGACGCCCCGTCGTCCGCCACCCGCGTCGACACCGACGGCCATCCCGACCGTGACGAGTTGATGCTGCGCGAGCGCCTGCTCGGCGCCCCGGCGAGTGCGCAGCAGAAGTTGTGGAGCTGGTTCGGCCCCCTGACGGTCATGCTGATCGGCGGTTTGCTGCGGCTGTGGGATCTGGGGCGCCCGCACCAGCTGATCTTCGACGAGACGTATTACGTCAAGCAGGGCTGGTCGATGATCCTGTACGGCCACGAACGCAAGACGCCCGCGAACATGCCGGAGCCGGACGCGTTCTTCACGCACGGCCAGGTGCCGACCGTATACGGCACCGAACCCGACTTCATCGTCCATCCGCCGTTCGGCAAATGGATGATCGGCGCAGGCGAGCGCCTGTTCGGCATCACCTCCTCGTTCGGCTGGCGCATCGCAGTGGCACTCACCGGCACGCTCGCGATCCTGCTCGTCGGGCGCGCGGCCTGGCACCTGTTCCGCTCGGCGACGCTCGCGACGATCGCGGCGCTGCTGACCGCGTTCGAGGGCATGGAATTCGTCATGTCGCGCACGTCGATCCTCGACGGGCTCGTCAGCTTCTGGGCTCTCGCCGGGTTCGTCGCGATCCTCGCCGACCGCGACCGCAGCCGTCGGATCCTCGCGCGCAAGGTCGCGCAGCTGCGTCGTGACGGCGACTGGTCGCTCGATGCGAAGCAGCGCCTCGCCGGCCCGTCGCTCGGCCTGCGCCCGTGGCGCTGGGTCGCCGCCGTGTGCCTCGGCCTCGGCATGGCGACGAAGTGGTCCGACGGGTTCTATCTCGCCGCGATCGGTCTGCTCACCGTGTTCTGGGATCTCGGAGCGCGCCGCGCCGTCGGCGTCCGCCGCTGGCTCTCGGCGACCGTCATCAAGGACGCCGTCACCGGGGCGCTCATCATCGTCCCCACGGCATGCCTGACATATCTGCTCACCTGGGCCGGATGGTTCCACTCGAACGACGCCTGGGGACGCAACTGGGCCGCGAGCAACCCGGCGACCAAGAACACCGGGTTCGCACCCGATTCGAGCCTGTTCTCGTGGCTGCCCGACAGCCTGCGCAGCCTGTGGCAGTACCACATCCAGATGTACGACTCGGCGGAGAGCATCACGTCGCCACACACGTATCAGTCGAACCCGTGGTCGTGGATGGCGCAGACACGCCCCACCTCGTTCTTCTACGAGGCGCCTGCGAAGCGCGATCAGGGGTGCTCGGTCACGGAATGCTCGAAGGCGATCACCTCGCTCGGTAACGTCAGCATCTGGTGGTTCGGCATCGCCGCCCTGCTCGTGTGCGTCTTCATGTGGGCGCTGCGCCGCGACTGGCGTGCCGGGACGCTCATCGCACTCGTGCTCGCCGGATGGCTGCCCTGGTTCAGCTATCAGGAGCGCACCGTCTTCACCTTCTACGCGGTCGTGTTCGCGCCCTACGTCATCCTGGCCGTCACGTACTGCCTGGGCTTGATCCTCGGACCCGCCACCGCGAGCCTGCGACGGCGACGCATCGGCGCCGGCGTCGTCGGTGCGTACGTCGTGCTCGCCGTCGCGACGTTCGTCTTCTTCTGGCCGATCTACACCGCGCAGGTCATCCCCCACGACCACTGGAGCTGGCGGATGTGGCTGCCGTCCTGGATCTGACGGGGGCTTCCGGCGCGGGTCGCGTACCGACCGGCGGTCGAGGCTCG
>NZ_DCNR01000007.1:5210-8635 GCF_002322065.1 Dermacoccus sp. UBA1591
CTCAAGCCGCGCCACGTCACGATGATCTCGATCGCCGGCGTCATCGGCGCCGGCCTCTTCGTCGGCTCGGCCTCGGCGATCAAGCTCGCCGGCCCGTCGGTCCTCATCGCCTACGCGCTGGCCGGGACGCTCGTCGTCCTCGTCATGCGCATGCTCGGCGAGATGGCGACGGCCAACCCCGACTCCGGCTCGTTCTCCGTCTACGCCGACCGCGCGCTCGGCAAGTGGGCGGGCTTCTCCATCGGGTGGTTGTACTGGTGGTTCTGGGTGCTCGTCATCCCCGTGGAGGCGACGGCCGGCGCGAAGATCCTCTCGGGCTGGATCGACTGGCCCCAATGGGTGTTCGCTCTCATCATCACCGCGTTGCTGACGGTGACGAACCTGTTCTCCGTCGCCAACTACGGCGAGTTCGAGTTCTGGTTCGCGCTCATCAAGGTCATCGCCATCGTCGGGTTCATCGTCCTCGGTGTGCTCGCGATCCTCGGCATCCTTCCCGGCTCGCACGCCTCGGGGCTGCACGGATTCACCGACCACGGCTTCTTCGCCGACGGCTGGAGCGGCGTCCTCGCCGCCATGCTGACGACGATGTTCACGTTCATGGGCACCGAGATCGTGACGATCGCCGCGGCCGAGTCGAAGAACCCGGTCGAGGGCATCCGCAAGGCCGTCAACAGCGTCATCTGGCGCATCTCGCTGTTCTACCTCGGCTCGATCTTCGTGGTCATCGCATTGACGACGTGGAACTCCCCCTCGTTGCAGAAGAATGGCTCCTACCAGGAGGCGCTCAACAACATGGGTCTGGAGAACCTGGCGAGCGTGCTCGACTTCGTCATCCTGACCGCCGTCGCGAGCTGCCTCAACTCCGCGCTCTACACCGCGAGTCGCATGGCGTTCAGCCTCGGCCAGCGCGGCGACGCACCCAAGGCGTTCGCGCGCATCAACCGACGCGGCGTGCCGCAGGTCGCGATCCTCGTCTCCGTCGTCGTCGGCTTCGTCGCCGTGTTCGGCAACTACCTGCTGCCGGAGAAGATCTTCACGTACCTGCTGTCGACGTCAGGCGCCATCGCGCTCATCGTCTACCTCGTCATCGCCGCGACGCAGCTGCGCTCGCGCGCCGCGATGAACCGCGTCGGCGCACGCCCGGCCGTACGCATGTGGGCGTTCCCCGTCCTCACCTACGTGACGATGGCGTTCATCGTCTTCACGATCGTCGCGATGGCGCTGCGCGCCGACCAGCGCCTCAACCTGTGGCTGACGCTCGGCCTCACCGCCGTCGTCGTCGGCATCGGCATCGCTCGCTACGGCGCGAAGGGCGGCAGCGAGAAAGCGATCCTCGAAGCGGTCGAAGCGTCGCCGCACGTCGACACCGAGACCAGCGACCTCGCACGCCACGAACGTCACCCGTGACGCGCGCCTGACCCGAAGCTCGCGCGACGCGCCGCCCACGACGATGTGGGCGGCGCGTCGCCATTCGTGCTTCATTGCGGCTCTACACTCACGCCATGGCCTCGACGATCTTCAGCGTGGTCCTGCTCCTGCTCGCCCTCGTGGCCTTCCTCTACGGGCGCCACCTGCGCCGCGCGGGGCGGAAGCAGGCCGTCCCGGACTCACGGGGCGAGGCGGCCACGACCGGTCGTGCCCGCGCGGGTGATCTCGACGCATCGGATGACGGTGTAGAAGATGCCGACGCGGACGACAGCGGTGATCTCGACGCCGGCGCCTCCCCCGCCCGCGTGTTCCTGCACGCCGCGCGTCCCGAGGCGCCGAGCACGCGGGCTCGCGCGCGTCTGGCCTACCTCGTCTCTGCGGCCTGCGCGACGCTCGCCGTCATCGTCCTCGCCGTCGCGAGTTCCGTCGTCGTGCCGACGAAGGAGATCGGTGTCGTGACGACGTTCGGCAAGCCGACGGGCAGCCTCAGCAATGGCTTCCACCTCAAGGCGCCGTGGCAGAAGGTGACGTACATGGACGCCGCGATCCAGACCGACAGCCACACCGCCGACGACAAGAGCTGCATCAACGTGCGCATCGCCCACCAGGCGACGGCGTGCGTCGACGCGTCCATCCGCTGGCGTATCCGCCCCGACGCCTCCGACGCGCTGTTCCAGAACTACCGCGAGTTCTCCAGCATCCGCTCGAGCCTCGTCGACCGGCAGCTGTCCTCGAGCCTCAACAAGGAGTTCGCGTCCTACGACGCCCTCGCCGTCGACGAGAAGGGCAACCCGACGACCCCGACGCTCGCGAAGCTCTCAGAGGACGCGACGAAGGACATGCGCGACCAGATCGGCGACCAGATCGAGGTGCTGTCGGTGATCATCCCGGTCATCAAGCTCGACGACAACACGCAGTCGAAGGCCAACGCGCTGCTCGCCCAGGTCGCGCAGACGCGCATCGCCGAGCAGGGCGTCAAGACGGCCGAACAGCAGGCGAAGGCTAACGAAGCGCTCGCGAAGTCGGTGAGCAAGGACCCGAACGTCCTCGTCTCCAAGTGCCTCGACATGGTCGAGGGCGGCAAGGTGACGCTGCCCGCCGGCTTCTCGTGCTGGCCGTCCTCGGACTCCGCCGTCGTCGTCCCCTCCACCGGCTCCTCGTCGAAGTAACCCCCGCCCCCCTGCGATTCTCGTCCCCCTTCGCGAATCTCGTCCACATCGGCGAACGGCGTCCCCCTTCGCGGATCTCGTCCACATCGGCGATTTTCGGCCGCATTCAACGGACGTTGTGGCGTTGCGGTCGGTGAGCGGCGTTTCAACGCGTCGGGCGGATTCGCCGTCACAGCGCGAAGCGTCACCCCTGACCGCGGACTCGCGCCGCACTGCACCGACCCACGCTTTCACCGATGAGGACGGGGGAAGCACGCAGCGCGCCGGGGCGGGCGAGTAGCCTGACACCATGCGTACCTGGGCCATCGCCACCGTCACACCCCTGCTCGTCCTGACCGCGTGCTCCGCCCAGACCCACCGCTTCGACACCGCGACGGAACTGCGCAGCGCAGCCGTCAACGCAGGCCTGCACTGCACCGGGTACAACCCGACGACGCCGCCAGCGGGCGCCTCCAGCTCAGGCGAATGCGTCGGCGGCACCCACGCCATCTTCGTCGTCTACGACGGCGAGAATGCAGCCAAGAGAGCCATCACCGACGCGACCGGCAAACTGACGGGCGACGACGCCATCCTCGCCGGCCCCAACTGGTACGTCATGAGCAGCACTTCAGCCCTCGACGGCATCAAGGACTCCATCGGAGGAGACATCAAGAGCAAGTAGGCGGCGGCTGAACCCGGACTTGAGACGCGCTTTGCGCGTCAGCGCCACGGGCAGGGCTCGGCACGCGCTTCGCGCGTCGGAGCCATGGGGACTTCGCCATCCTCGCTCCGCTGCGGCGGCTCCTCGAATCACAGTGTTCGACAGATGTGAATACAGACAGCCACCCG
>NZ_DCNR01000057.1:0-2941 GCF_002322065.1 Dermacoccus sp. UBA1591
CGCCATCTCGTCGAGCATCTCCCGCGGGCGCACCCAGCGGCCACGCTGCGACTCACGCGAGACGGCATCGGCGACGGCGCCCTCCGGCAGCAACGCCGTGAAGAACCACGTGTCGAAGCGTCGCTTCTCGAACGGCGGGGTGATCCAGCGGTCGACGGCCGCGACGAGGTCGGCGCGCAGTCGCCGCCCGGCGAGCACGTCGACGAACGTCACCTCGTGCGCCTCGAGGCGCGTGCGTAGCTCGACGTCAGGCCCCGCAGCCTCGGCTGGGCCATCTGTCTCAGCTGCGAGCCCAGCGTCGGCTCCGTCGCCGACTGCGTTCCCGCGTACGTTCGTGTCGACGAGCAGCACGCCCGCCTCCTCGAACAACTCCCGCAGGGCGCACACGACGACGGCGCCTACCGCGTCGGCGTCGATCCCGAGGTCGCGCCCCGCGTCCCCGGCGTCGAAACCGTCGAGCAACCCGGCCTTCACGACGTCCTCATCGGCTGCGTCGACCCGCCCACCGGGAAACACCCACGTCGACGGCGCGAAGTCCATCGTCGAGGCGCGCTCGATCACGAAGACCTCAAGCGGTTCACCGCGCACGAGCATGACGGTGGCCGCCTGCGAGGGCGCCGCCTCGTCGCCCTGCTCGCCCCGGCCGACGGCGTCGAGCCAGCGCATGGCCGACTCGCGGAACGGCCCGATCGGGAACTCGCGCACCTGCGACGACGTGGTCACGGGGCCCCTCAGTCGCGAACGGCGACGGTGATCTCGACCTCGACCGGTGCGTCGAGGGGCAGGACGGCCACGCCGACGGCCGAGCGCGCGTGCACGCCGGCGTCGCCGAAGACATCGCCGAGCAGGTGCGAGGCGCCGTTGACGACGCCCGGCTGGGCCGTGAACGACGGGTCGCTGGCGACGAACCCGACGACCTTGACGACGCGCGTCACGCGATCGAGGTCGCCGATGACGCTCTTGATCGCCGCGAGCGCGTTGAGCGCACACGTACGAGCGAGCTCGCTGGCCTGCTCGGCGCTGACCTCGGCACCGACCTTGCCCGTCAGCGGCAGCTTGCCGGCGACCATGGGCAACTGGCCGGAGGTGTGTACGCGGTCGCCGTCACGAACCGCCGGGACGTATGCGGCGACGGGCGCTGCGACCTCGGGCAGTTCGAACCCGAGCTCCGCGAGACGCTTCTCGATCGCGCTCATCGCTCAGGCCTTGGGGCGCTTGAAGTAGCCGACGAGACCGTTGCCGTCGGGGCCGGGCACGATCTGCACGAGCTCCCAGCCGTCCTCACCGAAGTTGTTGAGGATCTGCTGCGTGGCGTGGACCATGATCGGCGCGGTGAAGTATTCCCATTTCTGCATGCCTCCACCCTAGAGCCACCCACCGCCATCGCGGTCGAAGCGGCCCGAGGCAGACCCCACCCCATGACGGCGCGAGGCCCACCCCAGGACGGGGTGGGCCTCGCGAGCCTGCGTCAGTCGGCGCCCAGCACCTGACGATCAGGGCTTGACGTACAGCGTGATCTTCTTGCCCTTGCCGAGCTTCTGGCCGGCCGCAGGGTCGGTCTTGAACGCCTGGCCGCCGGAGACGTCACCGGAGTTCTGCTTCGACACGGTGACGAGGAAACCGGCCTTCTCGAGTGTCGACTTCGCGTCCGCCTCGCTCTTGCCCTTGACGTCGGGGACACTCACCTCGTCGCCCTGCTTGGTCGCCTTGTCGGGTTCGGCGAGCTTCGCCTTGGGCATGCCCTTCGAGATCGTGTCCATCGTCGCCTTCCACACCGGCGCCGCGATGTCGCCGCCGTACAAAAAGGTGCCGATGTGCTTGCCCCCGATGGAGACGTTCTTGATCGGGTTCTTGTTGTCGAAACCGCGACCCACCCAGACGGCCGTGGAGAGCTGCTTCGTCGAGCCGACGAACCACGTGTGCAGGGATCCGTCGACCGTACCGGTCTTGCCGAAAGCTTCCCGCCCGTCGGCCAGCTTGGCATCGGAGGCGGTGCCGTCGCTGTCGAATACGTGGGTGAAGATCTCCGCCGTTCCGCGAGCCTCCTGCTGGCTGATGACCTGCTTGCACGGCTCGACCTTGAGCGCCACCGGCTTGCCGTTCGCCTGCTTGATCGAGACGACGGGGCGGGGTGCGCAGTACTTGCCGTCCGCCGCGACGGTGGCGAACGCGTTGGCCATCATCATCGGCGAGGACGAGTCGGAGCCGAGCACGATCGACGAGGGGTCGCGCCGGATGTCGCGCCACCCGCCCGTCTTGAGGTCACGGGCCTGAACACCCATGAGTTTGAAGGTGTCCCGCACCTTGCACGGCCCCAGCGACGCCACGAGGGCTCCGAAGGCGGTGTTGACCGATTCGGCGGTGGCCTTGCTCAGGCTCATCGGGCCGGACGGCACCGGGTGGTCGTTTCCGACGGACCAGTTGCCGGCACCCTGACCGCACTGGCCGGGGAACGTCTTCGACGTGAAGTTGTAGACCGGGCGCCCGTCCTTCGTGCCGTTCATGGCGGGAACGTTCACCGTCGAGTCGACGGCGCGGCCCTGACGCATCGCCTCGACGATGGCGAAGATCTTCGCCGTCGAACCGATGGGGAAGCCCGAGCGGACCCAGTCGACGGACGTCGAGAAGTGGTTCGATCCGGCGACGTCGTACTTGGCGTTCTGCGACATGGCCTGGACGAGACCCGTGCCGGGTTCGATGATGACGCCCGCTGCCTGCACGTCCGCGCCGTTGCCGACGGGAACGCGCTTCTTGAGGTTCGAGTCGAGGGCCGACATCTTCTTCGGGTCGAGCGAGGTCTGGATCGTCAGGCCGCCGGTCTTCAGCTTGGCGAGGCGCTCCTTGCGGTTCGCGCCGAGCGCGGGCTGGTCGGCGACCCAGTCGGTGACATAGTCGCAGAAGTACGGGTACTTGCTGCCCTGGCAGCCACCGCCACCGGCGA
>NZ_DCNR01000057.1:3189-3658 GCF_002322065.1 Dermacoccus sp. UBA1591
TCGATGCCGTACGTGCCGTCACCGAAGAAGACGAGGTTGAGGTAGCTCGTGAGGATCTGATCCTTCGTGTGCGTCTTCTCCAGCTCGACCGCCATCTTGAGCTGCTTGATCTTGCGGACATAGGCGTCGGTGCCGTGCTGCGCGACGGCCTTCTTCGCCTCCTCCTTGTCGCCGCTCTCGATCGCGGCGCGCTGNNGCAGCCACCGCCACCGGCGATGTTCGTCACGTGAGTCTGCAGCGGGCTGGCGATGGCCTTCTCACCGTCGGCCTTGCTCACGCGCCCCTGCTTGATCATCTTCTCGAGCACGATGTTGCGGCGCTTCACCGCAGCCTTGGGGTTGTGCACCGGGTCGGTCGAACCAGGCAGGTTGACGACGCCCGCGAGCGTGGCGGCCTCGGGCAGCGTCAGATCCTTCGCCGGATGGCCGAAGTAGTGCTGGGAAGCGGCCTCGATGCCGTACGTGCCGTC
>NZ_DCNR01000057.1:3676-18772 GCF_002322065.1 Dermacoccus sp. UBA1591
CTCTCGATCGCGGCGCGCTGCGCGGCGACCTTGACGTACTGCTGCGTCAGCGTCGAGGCGCCCTGCGTGCTCGAGGAGACGAGGTTCGCGGCGACAGCGCGCAGGATGCCGCGCTGGTCGAGCGCGCCGTGGTCGTAGAAGCGCTCGTCCTCGATGGCGACCTGCGCGTCCTTCATCACCTTCGGGATGGCCGACGACGGCACCACGATGCGGTTCTCGTCATACGGGGTGGCGATGACGGAGCCGTCCTTCGCCAGGAGCTTCGACTGCTGGCTCAACGCGTTTTCGGTGAGCGTGCCCGACATGTCGTCGAACTCCTTGACGCCACCCTTGACGCTCGCGCCCGCGAGGCCCGTGGCGGGGATGAGCAGGCCCGCGAAGAGCAGGCCCAGCGCCATCGAGGTGGCGACGAACGCGCCGAGGAGGCTGAGAACCGAGCCCATCGCAGAACGCTGACGGCCACCGTCAGATTTCTTCCGGGCTTGCTTCTTGGCCGACGCATCGGCGCCAGGAGACTTTCCACGCATGCCGCTCAGCGTATCGGGGCAGCCTGTCAAAGCCTTCGAGGCGTGGTTCGGCGCGCCCCGCGCCGACCGCGTGTACTAACGTTTTTGGTACTCAATCCCCATGGAAACTCACCAGTAACCACGCCTACTGTGCGTATAGCAACCTTTGTATGTGGCGCACGCCACACCGTCATCCGCACCAACAAGGGGAGGGCACCGATGACGATCATGGCCGAAGAAGAGATGCAGACGCCCGTCTGGGACGACAACTGGGCCGCCCGCGCCCAGTGCGCCGCGGCGGCACCTGACGAACTGTTCGCCAAGGGGGCTGCGCAGCAGTCGGCGAAGACGATCTGTCAGCGCTGCCCCGTCGTCGCCGAATGCCTCGCCGACGCGCTCGACAACCGCACCGAGTACGGCGTCTGGGGCGGCATGACGGAGCGTGAGCGCCGCGCGCTGCTGCGTCGCCGTCCGGACGTCAAGTCGTGGGCGACCCTGTTCAAGATGGCGCGCGCCGACGAGGCCGCCGCAGGCATCCGCCGCGAGAGCTGAGACGTGCACGAACGCTGAGGGCCGTGCCGACCGCTGGGGTCGGCACGGCCCTCACCGCCATTCGGGCACCTGAGCCCGCAGCAAGTGATCAGCCCGCGAGCGCCTTCTTGACGGCCGCCGCGACGCGCCCACCCTCTGCCTGCTCGCCGATCTTGGGCTTGACGACGCCCATCACCTTGCCCATGTCTTTCATGCCGGATGCGCCCGTGGCGCTGACGGCCTCGGCGACGATCGCGTCAATCTCGTCGTCGCTCAGCTGCTTCGGCAGGTACCCCTCGAGGCAGGCGAGTTCCGCGTTCTCCTTCTCGGCGAGCTCGGTGCGCCCGGCGCCGACGTAGGCGTCAGCCGCCTCGCGGCGCTTCTTCGCCTCCTTGACGATGACGGCGAGCACCTCGTCATCGCTCAGCTCACGGTGCTCCTTGCCTGCGACCTCGGCGTTCGACACGGCCGTCAGGACCATGCGCAACGTCGCGCTACGCACCTGATCGCGCTCGCGGATCGCGTCGGTCAGGTCGGTGTGGAGAGTGGCCTTCAAGGTGGTGGCACCGGTTGCGTTCATGCGGTCATTCTTCCACCCCGGTGCGAGAATCCCCGCATGAGTTTCCCCGCCCGCCCCCTCCCCCGCGCGCTGTCGCTGGCCGCTGCAGGCACGGCCGCCGGCGGTACGGCGGCGCTGGCCTGGGCCTCGCTCATCGAGCGCAACTGGTACGCGCTGCGCCGCGTCGAGATGCCGGTGCTCGCCCCCGGGACGGCGCCGCTGCGGGTGCTGCACGTCAGCGACCTGCACATCGTGCCGCGTCAGGAACGACGCATCCAGTGGGTGCGTCAGCTCGCGCGGCTCGAACCCGACTTCGTCATCAACACCGGCGACAACCTCAGCGACGAGCACGCCATCCCCGCTGCGCTGCGCGCGATGGGGCCGCTCATGGAGCTTCCCGGCGCGTTCGTCTTCGGTTCGAACGACTACTTCTACCCCAAGCTCAAGAACCCCCTGCGCTACTTCGACGACTCGCATGCCAAGGGCGCGGCGATGCAGACGGGTGAGTTCGACATCGCCCAGTTGCGTGACGGTTTCACCGCGGGCGGCTGGCTCGACCTCACGCATCGACGCGAGCGGGTGCGGGTGGGGGCTGACGGCGTGGCGCTGGAGCTTCTCGGCGTCGACGACCCGCACCTCGAGTACGACGACTACGCGCAGGTCGCCGGTGAGGCCGCGTCGCGCCGAGGTGAGGTGGCCGCGACGATCGGCGTCGTCCACGCGCCGTACACGCGCGTGCTCGACGCGATGACGGCCGACGGCGCGGACGCCGTCATCGCCGGTCACACGCACGGCGGGCAGCTGTGCGTGCCGTTCCACGGCGCGCTCGTGACGAACTGCGACCTCGACACCTCGCGCGTCAAGGGCGTCTCGCGCTGGTGGCCCGGCGCGTCCGGCGTCGACTCGACGCAGGCCGTGCCGATCGGGCCGGGTGCGCTCGCAACGGACGGCTCGCCCCTCGACTCCGCCGCCGAGATCGGCGAGCGCTTCGACGTCCTCGACGCCCACCGCGTGCACAACGACTCGGTCTCGCGCTCGGAGGCTACGGCGCGCGAACGGCGCCGCACCGCGCTGCCGTCGTCCGCCGCGCCCGACGACGCGGCGTGGCTGCACGTCTCCGCCGGGCTCGGACACAACAAGTACACGCCCGTGCGCTTCGCCTGCCGTCCCGAGGCGACACTCATCACGCTGACGGCGAAGGCGCACTGACGAGCCCTGCGCGGCGCGTCAGCGCAGCACGTAGCCGATGCCGGGTTCGGTGACGATCCAGCGCGGGAGGGACGGTTCGGGTTCGAGCTTGCGACGCAGCTGCCCGCAGTAGACGCGCAGGTAGTTCGACTCGCGCCCGTACTGCGGCCCCCACACGGCGCGCAGCAGTTGCTCGTGCGGCACGACGCGCCCGCGGTGGCGCGCGAGTTCGGCGAGCAGGCGCCATTCCGTCGGCGTGAGGTGGACGGCCCCCGTCGGCCCGCTCGCCTCGTACGTCGTGAAGTCGAGCGAGAAGTCCGCGGTGACGACGGGCGCCGGGCCGGACGGTTCGGCGCCGCCTCGCCGCAGCGCGGCCCGCACGCGCGCCATGAGCTCCTCGATGCCGAACGGTTTCGTCACGTAGTCGTCGGCACCCTCGTCGAGCGCCTCGACCTTGTCATCGGCTTCCTGACGAGCCGACAGCACGATGACAGGCACGCTCGAGCTCTGACGCAGTTGGCGCAGCACGTCGACGCCGTCGAGGTCGGGCAGGCCGAGGTCGAGGACGACGAGGTCGGGCATCGCGTCTGCGCACGTGCTGAGGGCATCGAGGCCGCACCCGACGGTCTCGACGTCCAAGCCGCGCGCCTTGAGGTTGATGCGCAGCGTCCGCGCGATCGTCGGGTCGTCGTCGACGACGAGCACTCGTTCACTCATGACTCACCGCGCGTGGTTGCGTCTGCGAACCGGGTATCGACCGGCTGGTCGGCCTCAGCGTCCTGGGGCCGGGCCTCGGGCGCCGACTCGGGTTCCGATTCAGCGCCGGGCTCGGCCTCGCTCGTCGCACCCGCTGCGTTCGCCACGGCCGGCAGGACGATGACCATCGTGACACCTCCACCGGGAGTGGTCTCCGCCTCCAGCATGCCGCCCATCGCCTCCGTCAGGCCGCGCGCGACGGCGAGACCGAGCCCGATGCCGTCACCCGCGGGTGCGTCGCCGTAGCGCTGGAAGGGCCGGAATATCTCTTCGCGCGCCTCGTCGGGGATGCCGGGGCCGTGGTCGGCGACGCGTAGTTCGACGCGCGGGCCGAGCGCACTCGTCGTCACGACAACGCCGTCGCTGCCGCCGTGACGCAGGGCGTTCTCGAGGACGTTCGCGAGGACGCGGTCGAGCAGGCCGGGGTCGGCGACGACGTGGCGCGCGGCGTCGTCGAGGTGCCAGGTGACGCGATCGGGTGTCTCGAGGGCGCGCACCGCGGGTGTGACGACCTCGGCGAGGTCGATCTCGCGCGGGTTCGCGACGAGCGCGCCGGTCTGCAGCCGTGAGGCGTCGAGCAGGTTGCCGATGAGCGCATCGAGCCGATCGGCCGACGTCTCGACGGCTTCGAGCAGTTCCGCCTGGTCCTCCGGCGAGAACGTCACCTCGTCGCTGCGCAGGCTGCCGACGGCGGCCTTGATGCCGGCCAGGGGCGTGCGCAAATCGTGGGAGACGGCGGACAGCAGCGCGGTGCGCGCCTTGTTGTCGCGCACGAGGGTGTCGGCCGACTCGGCGAGGTCGAGCAGCGCTCGACGGTGCAGCACGGCCGCCGCGTGCATCGCGTACGCCCCCAGCAGCCGCTGCCGCTCGGCGGGGACGGGGCGCCCCACGAGGACGAGGTCGTGCTCGTCGTCGATGCGCTCGACCGTCGTCTTCTCGCGCGGCAGCGCCTGCGCGGCGACGTCGCTGTAGCCGTCCGTCGAGGCGATGACGCTGCGACCCGGCCCGCGGGTGCGCACGACGGCCGCCGCGTCCTGGTCGAACATCTCGAGCGAGCGCGTGAGCAGCAGCGCGAGCTGGTCGGCGGAGGACAGCATCGTGTGGCTGAGTTCGGCGAGCGCCGTCGCCTCCTGGTGCGAGGCGCTGACGTCGGCGGCCCGGCGGGCGCTCGCGTGGACGACGAGCGAGACGGCGGCGCCGATGACGACGAAGAGCACGAGCGCGACGACGTTCTGTGGGTCGGAGATCGTCAGCGTGCCGATGGGCGGGGTGAAGAACCAGTTGATGAGCAGGGACGACAGCACACCGGCCGTGATCGCGGGCGCCATCCCGCCGATGAGCGCGACGACCACGGTGAGCAGCAGGTACAGCTGCACGATGAGCGGCAGCCCGACACCGGAGCGCAGCGGCACGAGCAGGGCGCTCAGCAGCGCCGGGGCGGTCACCGAGGTGAGGAAGCCGAGCCGCACCCGGCGCGTCGACAACCCCTCGCGTTCGGTCGGTGACGAGCCCACGTGCGCGAGCTCGTGGGTGACGACGTGGACGTCGATGTCCTCGCCCGAACCCGCGATGATGCGCTCGCCCGTGCCGGGACGCAGCATCGCCTGGGCCCGCGAGCGCCGGCTGAGGCCGACGACGATCTGGTCGGCGTTGACGCCGCGCGCGTAGTGCAGGACGGCCTCGGCCGCGTCGGGCCCGCTGACGGTGTGGAACGTCCCGCCGAGCTCTTCGGTGAGGCGTCGCAGGCCGCTGACGACGTCGGCCTCGGCGGTGCGCAGGCCGTCGTCGCGCACGACGAAGACGGCGTGCATCTCGCCGCCGCTGCCGCGCGCGGCAATGCGGGCGGCGCGGCGCAGCAGCGTCGCGCCCTCGCGCCCACCGGAGAGGGCGACGACGACACGGTGACGTGTCGGCCACGTACCGACGATGTCATGGTCGCTGCGGTAGGCCGTCAGGCTCTCCTCGACGCGGTCGGCGAGCCACAGCAGCGCGAGCTCGCGCAGGGCCGTCAGGTTGCCCTGGCGGAAGTAGTTGGCGAGCGCCGCGTCGACCTTCTCCGGCTTGTAGACGTTGCCGTGCGCCATCCGCCGACGCAGTGCCTCGGGCGCCATGTCGATGAGTTCGACCTGCTCGGCGCGCCGGACGACGACATCCGGCACCGTCTCGCGCTGCAGCACGCCGGTGATGGCGAACGCCGCGTCGTTGAGCGATTCGAGGTGCTGGATGTTGACGGTGGAGACGACGTCGATGCCCGCCGCGAGCAGGTCCTCGACGTCCTGCCACCGCTTCTCGTGGCGGCCGCCCGGCACGTTGGTGTGCGCGAGTTCGTCGACGAGCGCGACCTGCGGCGCGCGCCGGAGCACGGCGTCGAGGTCCATCTCCTCGAGCGTCGCGCCCCGGTACTCGCGCCGCAGTCGCGGCATGACCTCGAGGCCCTCGAGCGCGACGGCCGTCGCCGTGCGCCCGTGGGTCTCGCAGAAACCGACGACGACGTCCGTTCCCCGCCCGGCCCGGCGTCGGCCCTCGGCGAGCATCGCCATGGTCTTGCCGACGCCGGGGGCCGCACCGAGGTAGATGCGCAACGTGCCTCGTGTCATGCGTCCATCTTCTTCTGCCGTCGCGGTTTCCGCCCGCTCAGCGGGCAGCGCGTTGCGCGAGTGCGATGTTGAGGTCGAGCACGTTGACCCGTTCGGCGCCGAGGTAGCCCAGGGCCGGCTTCTCGATGTGGGCGTCGATGACCTTCTCGACGTCGGCGACGCTCATCCCGCGGGCCGCGGCGATCCGCGGTGCCTGCCAGCGGGCATAGGCGACGCTGATGTCCGGGTCGACGCCGCTGCCGCTCGCGGTGAGGGCGTCGTCCGGGATCGGGCCCGTCGCGTTCGGGTTGGCCTTCGTCAGCGCCGCACGACGCTCGGTGATCGCCTTCTTCTGCTCGTCGGCGTTCTGGCCGAGGTTCGAGCCGCCGCTCTCGGCGCCGGGGGCGTCGACGGCGGACGGGCGCGCCGCGAACCACTTCGCGTCGCTCGTGGGTTGGCCGATGAGACTGGAACCCACCTCGCGACCCTCGGCGCGGACGATCGAGCCGTCCGCCCGGGCCGGCATCGCCCGCGCCACGCCCGTGACGAGCAACGGGTAGGCGATGCCGAGGACGACGGTGAGGACGAGGAGCGCACGAAGCGCGGCCCAACCCTGACGAAGAACGAACATGTCACTTCACTCCCGGGGTGACGGACAGGACGAGGTCGATGAGCTTGATGCCCACGAAGGGCGCGATGACGCCGCCGACGCCGTAGACGAGCAGGTTGCGGCGCAGCATCGCGGCGGCACCGAGCGAGCGGTACGCCACGCCCTTGAGCGAGAGCGGGATGAGCGCGACGATGACGAGGGCGTTGAAGATGACCGCCGACAGCATCGCCGACTCGGGGCTGTGCAGATGCATCATGTTGAGCTTGCTCAGGCCCGGGAAGATGACGACGAACATCGCGGGGATGATCGCGAAGTACTTCGCGACGTCGTTGGCGATCGAGAACGTCGTCAGCGCTCCGCGGGTGATGAGCAGCTGCTTGCCGATGGCGACGACGTCGATGAGCTTCGTCGGGTTGGAGTCGAGGTCGACCATGTTGCCGGCCTCCTTCGCCGCCGACGTGCCTGTGTTCATCGCCACGCCGACGTCGGCCTGCGCGAGGGCGGGCGCGTCGTTCGTGCCGTCACCGGTCATCGCGACGAGACGTCCGCCTTCCTGCTCGGCCTTGATGAGGCGCATCTTGTCCTCGGGCGTCGCCTCGGCGAGGAAGTCGTCGACCCCCGCCTCCTTCGCGATCGCGGCGGCCGTCAGCGGGTTGTCGCCCGTGATCATGACGGTGCGGATGCCCATCTCGCGCATCTGCGCGAAACGCTCGGCCATGCCGGGCTTGACGACGTCCTTGAGGTGGATGACGCCGAGCATCCGGGCGGTGCCGTCGGCGTCACGCTCGGCGACGACGAGTGGCGTGCCGCCGGCCTGGCTGATCGCCTCGACACGAGCGTCGATGTCGTGCGCCATGTGGCCGCCCAGCTCGTGCACCCACGCGGCGACGGCCGAGCCGGCGCCCTTGCGGATGGCGCTGCCGTCGGGCAGGTCGATACCGGACATGCGGGTCTGCGCGGTGAACGGAACGGTGACGACGTCCGCGATCTCGGTCGCCGTGAACCCTTCTGCCGCAGCGTATTCGACGATCGACCGGCCTTCGGGCGTCTCGTCGGCGAGCGACGACAGGCAAGCGGCGCGGACGAGATCCGCGCGCGAGACACCCTCGACGGGGACGACGTCACCGGCGCGGCGGTTGCCGTAGGTGATCGTGCCGGTCTTGTCGAGCAGCAGCGTCGAGACGTCACCTGCGGCCTCGACGGCGCGCCCCGACATCGCGAGCACGTTGTGCTGCACGAGGCGATCCATGCCGGCGATGCCGATGGCGGACAGCAGCGCACCGATCGTCGTCGGGATGAGGCAGACGAGCAGCGCGACGAGGACGACGAGCGACATGTCGTGGCCCGAGTAGCTCGCCATCGGCCAGATCGCCATGACGGCGAGGACGAAGATGATTGTCAGCGTCGTCAGCAGGATGCCGAGGGCGATCTCGTTCGGCGTCTTCTGCCGTTCGGCGCCCTCGACGAGCGCGATCATGCGGTCGATGAACGTCTCACCGGGCTTGCTCGTGATCTCGACGACGATGCGGTCCGACAGCACCGTCGTACCGCCGGTGACGGCGCAGCGATCGCCACCCGATTCGCGGATGACGGGCGCCGACTCACCGGTGATGGCCGACTCGTCGACCGTCGCGACACCGTCGACGACGTCGCCGTCACCGGGGATGACCTCGCCGGCCTCGACGACGACGCGGTCGCCGACGCGCAGTTCGGTGCCGGGCACGCGCTCCTCGCCGCCGTGCGGCATGAGGCGGCGGGCGATGGAGTCGACGCGGGTCTGACGCAGGGTGTCGGCCTGCGCCTTGCCGCGCCCTTCAGCGATGGCCTCGGCGAGGTTGGCGAACAGGATCGTCAGCCACAACCAGATCGTGACGGAGATCGAGAACACCGACGGGTGGATGATCGACAGCACCGTCGTGAGCACCGAGCCCACCCAGACGACGAAGATGACGGGGGTGCGCACGAGGTGGCGCGGGTCGAGCTTGCGCAGGGCGTCCGGCGCCGATTCGAGGGCCGTAAGGGCGAGTGATGCGTTCACGAGAGGGCCTCCGCGATCGGGCCGAGAGCGAGTGAGGGGAAGAAGGTCAGCCCGGCGACGATGACGATGATGCCGACGAGCAGACTGGTGAAGACGGGCCCGCGGGTCGGCATCGTGCCGGCCGTGGCGGGGCGCCGCTGCTGCGAGACGAGCGCGCCGGCGACGGCGAGCACGAGCACGATGGGCAGGAAGCGTCCGAGGAACATGCACGCCGCGAGCGTGAGGTTGAGGTACGGCTGGTCGGCCGCCAGGCCCGCGAAGGCGGAACCGTTGTTGTTCGACGCCGACGTGTAGGCGTACATCATCTCGCTCAGGCCGTGCGGGCCGTGGTTGAGCAGGGCGTCCTTCGCGACCGGCAGCACGACACCGGCGGCGGTGAACATCAGCACGAGCGCGGGCATGACGACGACGGCGAGCGCCGAGTACGTGATCTCGCGTCGGCCGATGGCCTTGCCGAGCAGTTCGGGCGTGCGTCCGACCATGAGGCCGGCGATGAAGACGGTGAGCAGCGCGAAGATGATGATGTTGTACAGGCCGGTGCCGACGCCGCCGGGCGAGACCTCACCGAGCATCATGTTGAGCATCATGAGGCCGCCGCCGAGGGGGCTCATCGAGTCGTGCATCATGTTGACGCCACCGGTCGAGGTGCCCGTCGTCGCGGTGCCGAACAGCACCGATCCGACGATGCCGAAGCGTTGCTCCTTGCCTTCCATCGAGCCGAGCGCACCGCTGGACTCGGCCCAGATGCCGAGGCCGGCGCTCAGGGTGAACAGGGCGCCCATGGCCGTCGTGAACACCGCGCCCTGACGGCGGTCGCCGACCATGAGGCCGTACATCCACGGCAACGAGAAGGGGATCGCGAGCACGAGGAGGATCTCGAACAGGTTCGTCCACGCGTTCGGGTTCTCGAACGGGTGCGCCGAGTTCGCGTTGAAGAAACCGCCACCGTTCGTGCCGAGCAGCTTGATGACCTCCTGGGAGGCGACGGGGCCGCCCTGGATCGTCTGGCTGCCGCCGACGAGCGTCGTCACGTCGTGCGGGCTGCTGAGGTTCTGGATGACGCCGCCCGCGACGAGCACGAGCGCGCCGACGAACGCGATGGGCAGCAGGATGCGGGTGCAGCTGCGCACGAGGTCGACCCAGAAGTTGCCGATCGTCGCGGCGTTGCTGCGCGCGATCGCGCGGCACAGGGCGACGGCGACGGCCATGCCCGTCGCGGCGGAGACGAAGTTCTGCACGTTCAGGCCGGCCATCTGGACGGTGTACCCGGCGCCCGACTCACCGCCGTAGCTCTGCCAGTTCGTGTTCGTCGTGAACGACACGGCCGTGTTGAAGGCCGTGTGCCAGTCCTGGCTGCGCCCCAGGCCCCAGGGCAGGACGCCCTGCGCCATGATGAGCGCGAACAGCAGCACGACGGACGCGACGCCGAACATGACGCTGGCGACGGCGTACGTGCGCCAGCCCTGCTCGACGCGCGGGTCGACGCCGACGGCCCGGTAGATGAGGCGCTCCGGCGCCCAGTCATTCTCATCCGTGAAGCAGCGGTACATCCAGGTGCCGAGCGGCACGTGGACGAACGCCAGCAGCAGCGCGATGGTGGCGATCATGCAGATCGCCTGAAGAGTGACGTTCATGTGCGCGGCCCTCAGAACTTCTCGGGCCGGATGAGGGCGTACAGCAGGTACCCCAGCAGTGCGAGGGCGATGATGCCCGCGATGACGATTTCGATCATGGATCGAGCGTGCAACCGCCCCGGCGGCGCACCGCTCGTCTTGAGGTCGCCTTGTCGCGTCTTGACGCGTTCTTTACGTCAGGCTCTTCCCCTGCGTCGCTGCCCCGGCGTTCAGGGGCGCGGTGCGAAACCGGGCTGCACCTCGACGAGCCAGTCGAACGAGCGCGGGATCTTGCGCGTCCACACCGACAGGCGGTGGCCGCCGCCCTGCGCGATGCGCGCCGTGACGTCGGTGGGCCGCTTCACCACGGTGAGGAACTCCTTGACGGAGGGGTAGCTCACCTTGTCGGCGTCGGAGGCGAACAGCCACAGCGACACGGGCACCGGGTTGGCTTTCTCCAGGGCGATGAGGTCGTAGCTGCGCGCCTGCGGCGAGTTGGGGGAAACGGCGGGTGGCCGTCGAACTGCGGACGGAAGTAGCCCTGGTAGGCGACGGCGGCGCCGAACGTCGCGGGGTGCTTCATCGTCAGCATCGAGGCGCACCATCCGCCGAGGGAGTACCCCCACGTCGCCCACGACCCGCGCCCGGGCGCGACGGCGAAGGTGTGTTTCACCCACGTCGGCAGCGTGGAGGCGAGCCACGTCTCGGTCTGCAGGCCGTGCGGGTCGTCGATGCACTCCGTGTCGTCGTCGAGGGTGCGGTTGAGTTGCGGCACGACGACGATGGGCGCGGCGATGCGGCGGTCGCTGACAGCCCTGTCGACGCGTGTAGAGGTGGTCGAGCTTGCTGTACGTCTCTGGGCTGCCCGGCAATCCGTGCATCGCGACGATGACGGGGTGACGCGTCGCGGAGTGTTGGTCGTACCCCACCGGCAGCTGGACGTACACCTTGCGCGACGCGGTGGGGCGCCCGTCGGCGTTCTTCGGGCCCGGGATCTCGCACTTCTGCAGGCGCTGACCCGGCTGCGGCAGCGCGGGCAGGGCGTGCGGCGTCGTCGGCGCCGTCGGGGTGGCACTCGCGGAGGGGCCTGCTGATCCAGGGCGGGCGCCGGCGTGGGCGCGCCGTAGTGACGCGGCGTGTCCGCAGGCGAGTCGCCGAGCAGGTCACCCCAACTCGTGTAGAACGCCTACTCGTTGTTGACAGGGCACCGACGAGCGCGAGCGTGGTGAACAGTGCCGTCAGGCCGAGGCGCGACAGCGCCTGCATCCACGGCTTGCGCCCCCCACGAGCCTCCCCGGACGATGACGACGAGAACGAGTGCCGCGGCGCAGCCGAGCACGATCGGCAGCCACGTCCCGTTCAACCCCATAGAAGAAGGGAAAGGACTCATCTGGGGAATTGCCCGTGAGCCGCTGGGAAAACGCTCCGAATCGTGGTGTGCGTCACCTCGAGGGTGTTGACGTCCGATCGGGTGGGACGTCGGCAAGGCCCTCGGAGGCGGTGAGGGTCGCGTCGGCGCTGCCCTCGGACGTGGTGGGTGCCGCGGTGATCCACCATGGCGTCGTCGTGCCGGGGCCGTCGCCGTACTGGGCGTCGAGTTCGGCGTCGGCGCGGAGGGCGCTCGCGCGATCGGCTCGCATCCATTCGATGAAGACGGCTGCGAGAAGGGGCAGCCCGACACTCTCGGCGACGGCGAGCAGCGCTCCCCCGGCGAACTTCTGATCGAGCGAGGCGGACATGTCGCCGCGGTAGGTGGAGGCGGACGCTGCGAAGCCGGGGAAGTGCGGCATGAGCAGATCGTGGTGCGTCATGACGAGGATGCCGGGGATCGCGTCAAACAGGCCGTCGACGCAGGCGAGCAGGACGCGCACGCCGGGCCCGGCCCACGCGGGCAGCAGATCGCCGGCGAGCAGGGGCAGCACGACGGTGACGCCGACGACGAGAAGGTGCACGGTGAGCACGATGCGCATCGGCGTCGAGTCGAGCGCGGCCTGCCCGTAGGGCGTGAAGAAGACGACGATGACGCTCACCATCGCGAGGATCGAGCTGACGAACGGGTACATGAGCGCCCGTCCGAGGCGCCCGCCGAGCATCCGGCGCAGCGCCGTCGACCCCGCCGCGCCCTCGATGACGTCGACGGGGCGCGCGAGCGCGAAGCCGGTCGGGATGACGGCGACGAGCAGCGCGACCTGCAGCGCGAACACCCACATGAGGCGCGTCGACCACACCTCGACAGGCCCGCACAGCGTGTAGGCGAGCGCGCCGGCGCCGAACGTCAGGAACCACGCGAGCCACGAGACGTCAGCTGGTCCGCGACGGCGTGCGCGGATCCAGGGGGCGACGTAGCCGATCGTCACGACTGCGACGAGGAGGGTGCCCCATGAGCCCGGTCGCCAGTCGGTCAGCCATGACGAGGCATGAAGTTCGTTCACAGCGGGCATTGTGCGCGCGTCGGCTGGGAGGGCGGTGAACTCGCCTCGGCGGCGGTTTCGAACGCGCTCGCGTCTCCTCGGGATCGGGCAACTGCGCACTGCGGCCACGACGCACACGGCTGGGCCCGCATTCGGACGGGTACGGCGAAGGCCCCCATCGGCGAACCGATGAGGGCCTTGCTGACGCTGGTCGGGGTGACAGGATTTGAACCTGCGACCTCGTCGTCCCGAACGACGCGCGCTACCAAGCTGCGCCACACCCCGCGACTTTCGTCATGCGCCACCGATGCGATCGGCAGCGACACCAAACCTTACATGCCGCGGCGCGTCGGCGCTAATCGTCGGGGCACCGTCGTCGCCGACGCCCTGACGGCCCGTTCGTGAGCTACGTCATCGTGGCCGCGTCGCCACGTCCATCGGGGTGGCCAGGTCATACCATCAAAGGTCAGGGAGGAACGAACGCCAGGGGGAACAATCGTGGGCACGGACCACGACGGGCCACGCACGCCTCGCGGTCGCGGCACGGCTCGTCGCGACGGCACCGCGACTGCAGGCCGGAGCGGGAGCGCGGCAGGCAGTCGCGACCGCAACGCAGGTCATGGCGGCGTGCCCTCATCGAGCGATGACCTGCCCGCCTGGCTGTTCAGCGCCGACCCGCTGACGTCCCCGCCGCGATCAGCGAACGCTCCCGCAACGTCCTCTCCCGCATCTCGGGAAGCGTCCCCGAGCGCGCGCATCAAGAACGACGCGGACACGTTGCGCGTCGAGCCGTCGAGGGACGTCGTCGAGACGCCGGCGCCGGCGGCGGCCTCGCGCACGACCGTCGGGAAGTCGGTCGACCGCACGAACCGAGCGGCCCGCGAGGCGAGCTCTCGACCTCGGAGACGCCCCACGGACATGCTCGCGACACCCCCGCGTCAGGCACCTCACCACGTGGAACGGCCAGCCCCGCCTGCTCGCGAATCCGCGGCGAGCAACGCGACGTCAGTGGACACCGACGCGATGGACGCCACGACACGCCCCACCACATCGGCCGACACGAGCGCCCCGTCGTCCTCCGACGCCGTGCAACCAGCCTCCGACGCCGCGCGAGCGACCGTCGCGACTCCGCGGCGCGGCCGGCTGCCGGCCCTCGACGGCGTGCGCGCGCTCGCGGTGTTGGCCGTCATGGCGTTCCACTTCCGGGTGCCCGGGTTCAGCGGCGGTTTCCTGGGCGTCGACATCTTCTTCGTCCTGTCGGGCTACCTCATCACGAGCCAGTTGTGGTCGCGCTGGCCGCTGCGCGGCATCGATCTGAAGGCGTTCTGGGCCGCTCGCGTACGACGCCTCGCGCCCGCCGCGCTGCTCCTGCTCGCCGTGACGACGCTCGTCACGGCGTGTTTCCATCCGTCCGGCCTCGCGCAGCAACTGCGCGATTCGGCGGCGGCGCTGACGTACACGTCGAACTGGTGGTACGTGTACGGCGGACGGCAGTACGGCGACTTCGGTTCGTGGTGGTTCCTCGAACACCTGTGGTCGCTCGCGATCGAGGAGCAGTTCTACCTGCTGTGGCCGCTCGTGGTGGCGGGGGTGCTCCTCGCTGTTCGCGCCACACGAACGCGGCGTCACGTCCTGCTCGCCGTGACCATCGGCGGGGCGCTCACCTCGAGCATCGCGATGAGTGTCGGCGCCTTCGCCTCGAGCGGCCGCTGGGCCGACGACCCCACGCGCGTCTACTTCGGCACGGACACACACGTCATGGGCCTGCTCGTCGGCGCCGCCCTCGCACTGCTGCTCGACGCGCGGGGGTTCCGCTCGCGCCTCACGTTCGCCCCGGCGACGACCCGCATGACGGCCGCCGGCGTCGCCGCGCTCGTCGCCGTCATCGTCGTGATGACGCAGCTCGACTTCCTCTCGATGGGTTTCTACCGCTGGGGCGGTTTCTTCGCCTTCTCACTCGTCGTGGCGGCGCTCGTGTGGGTCGTCGTCCATGACGGCCCGCTCACCCGCGCGTTGTCGTGGCGCCCGCTGCGCTACGTCGGCGACCGCTCGTACGGGCTGTACCTGTGGCACTGGCCGCTCGTGACGCTGCCGTTCGTCACCGACGCGATGGAGTCGTCGTGGCTGCTGCCCGCGATCGGGTTGAGCATCGCGACGTTCGTGCTCGCCGAACTGAGCTACCGCTACGTCGAGATGCCCGTACGCCGCGCCGGGGTGCGCGCCTGCCTGCGTCGCGCGCGGGGCGCTGTCGTCGACCGCCGTGTCGGCGCCATGGTCGCGAGTCTCGCACTCGCGGCGGCGCTCGTCG